>NZ_CP125640.1:2917500-3175000 GCF_030053155.1 Rhizobium sp. BT03 | reverse complement strand
AAAATGATGATCCGCTCGTTGGGCAACGAGCCTCCGCTTCTGGCCGACGGCAGGCGTGCGCCCGACCGTCGCGAAGTGTCTCTGCGCTGGCTCTCGGGTACGTTCCTCACCGGCATTACATCCTCGGTCCTGATGGGCGTCGCGCTGTTTGCCGCCCTTGACGGCCGCCAGCAATTGGCAATCCCGGCCGAGGCCTATGCGAGTGCTGCAGCAGACGCGCACGAGGATACGACGGTGGTGCGCGGCGGAAGGCTGATTGCACCCGCCATCGCCGCAAAACCCTCCGACCGGGCGATCATGGAAGTTTCGACCGTCGTCCACGACGGCGAAAAGGAAGTCGTGCGCCGCCAGCCCTTCGCGCATGTGAAGATGACGCTGGCCGCCAACCATGTGGCGACCGAAGACTATCCCGACTTCGATCCCCTGGCGATCTTTTCCGCCGACGAGCCGCAGCCCGCCCCGCAAAGCCGCACCGGCGCGATTTACGGCTCCGATGTCGAATCCGAAGTCAGCCTGAAGACCATTTCCTTCCCGACCGGCAAGACCAGCATGAAGATGGCGTCCGGCCTGTCGCTCGAGGAAGTCGAAGAGAATGTGCGCTCCAACGGCTCGGTGCTGACGGACGGCAACACCCAGCTTGCCGCTCTCTATTATGTCGATCCGCGCCGTTTCTCCAACGAGGATGCCGATGTCGATCTGACTGCCGGCCTCTCCGCGCGCGTGCTCGAACAGAACATGACCGTCTCCGCATCGGAATCGATCACGCCGCAGACCGAGGAATTCGCCGACGATATCCTGCCTGTCCGCGCCGACACGCCGATCGCCAAGGCACTGACGGATTCAGGCTATCCGCAGCAATATGCCGATGGCATTGCCGGTTTTATCTCGCAGCAACTGGGCTCCACCGATCTCGACAAGGGCGACGTGCTGCGCATCGGCATCATTCAGAAAGGCGAACAGGCAAAGATCATCCGGGCCAGCGTCTATCGCGGCACACGCCATCTCGTCACCGTGGCCGTCGACGACAAGGGCAAATACGTGCCCGGCAGCGAGCCGCCGATGCTGGATGCCATCGCCACCGCCTTCGATGACAATTCCTTCGCGCCGCCGCCCGGCCAGAACCTGCCGCGCGTCTATGACGGTATCTATCGCGCCGCCCTTTCCTACGGCATGACCAAGGATATGACGGCGCTGATCATCAAGCTGCTCGCCAGCAATGTCGATTTCCAGGCGCAACTGAGGCCGACCGACAGTCTCGAGGCCTTCTTCTCCGTCGCCGATAGTGCCGGCCAGGCGACCGAGGATTCCGAACTGCTCTACGTCAACGCCCGTTTCGGCGACACGCAGACGCGCTTCTACCGCTTCCAGGATCCGGACGACGGCACGGTCGATTATTTCGACGAGAACGGCAAGAGCATCCGCCAGTTCCTGCTGCGCAACCCGGTCCCGAACGGCATCTTCAAATCGGGCTTCGGCATGCGCCGGCACCCGATCCTCGGTTTCGCCCGCATGCACACCGGCGTCGATTGGGCAGCACCCCGCGGCACCGCAATCATCGCCGCCGGCAACGGTACGGTGGAAAAAGCCGGCTGGGATTCCGGCGGATACGGCAACCAGACGATCATCCGCCATGCCAATGGCTATGAATCCTCTTACAACCACCAGAGCGCCATCGCCAAGGGCGTTATCCCCGGCGCCAAGATCCGCCAGGGCCAGGTGATCGGCTGGGTCGGCACGACGGGCGAGTCCACCGGGCCGCATCTGCATTACGAGCTGATCGTCAACGGTACCAAAGTCGATCCCTTGCGCATCCGCCTGCCGGGCGGCAAATCGCTGCAAGGCGAGGCGCTGGCGAAATTCGAGGACGAACGCAAGCGCATCGATACGCTGCTGAACAACCAGACCTCGGATCAGGTGGCGAGCAAGTAATCCCCAAGCCTCGCGCCGTTCGTCCCCACCAGACAAAAATGGCGGCCGAAGCCGCCATTTCTCATTTGTCGATCAGGCCGGCCTATGCCGCTTCGCTCACCGTCTGCCGCGTCCTGAACTGCAGCCGGTCCGAACCGCTCGTCACCTTCACCGTCGATCCGTCCGGCACCTGGCCGGACAGGATCTGCTCGGCGAGCGGATCCTGCACGAATTTCTGGATCACCCGCTTCAGCGGCCTTGCGCCGTAGACCGGATCGTAACCCTTGTTCGCCAGCCAATGGCGGGCTTCCTCGTCGAGATCGATGACGATCTTGCGCTCGGAAAGCAGCGCCACCAAGCGGTTCAGCTGGATATCGACGATCGCGCCCATCTCCTCACGCTTCAGGCGATGGAAGAGGATGATCTCGTCGATGCGGTTCAGGAATTCCGGCCGGAAATGCCCGCGCACGACCTCCATCACCTGTTCGCGAACCGTATCGCTGTCGTCGCCGTCCTTGAGCTGCGTCAGATATTCGGCGCCGAGGTTCGAGGTCATGATGATCATCGTGTTGCGGAAATCGACCGTCCGGCCCTGACCGTCGGTCAGGCGTCCGTCGTCCAGCACCTGCAGCAGGATGTTGAAGACGTCGGGATGGGCCTTTTCGATCTCGTCGAACAGCACGACCTGATAGGGCCGGCGGCGCACCGCTTCCGTCAACGCCCCGCCTTCGTCATAACCGACATAGCCGGGAGGCGCGCCGATCAGCCGGGCAACGGAGTGTTTCTCCATATATTCCGACATGTCCATGCGCACCATCGCCGTCTCGTCGTCGAAGAGGAAGCGGGCGAGCGCCTTGGTGAGCTCCGTCTTGCCGACGCCGGTCGGGCCGAGGAAGATGAATGAGCCGATCGGCCGGTTCGGATCCTGCAGGCCGGCGCGGGCGCGCCGCACCGCCCGCGACACGGCCTGAACCGCATCACCCTGGCCGATCACCGATTTCGCCAGCTCGTCTTCCATCCGCAGCAGCTTGTCGCGCTCGCCTTCCAGCATCCTGTCGACCGGAATACCGGTCCAGCGGGAAACGACATGGGCGATGTTGTCGGGGCTAACCACCTCCTGCACCATCGCGCCGCGTTCGCCATCCTGCTTTTCGGCGTCGACCAGCTGCTTTTCCAGATCCGGGATGACGCCATAGGTCAGCTCGCCGGCGCGCTGGAATTCACCCTTGCGCTGGGCGATCGCCAGTTCGTTGCGAGCATCGTCGAGCTGTTTCTTGAGATCGGCGGCCAGACCGAGCTTCTGCTTTTCCGCCTGCCAGCGGGCCGTCAGCGCATCGGCCTCCTCTTCGAGGCCGGTCAATTCGGTCTCCAGCCGCTTCAGCCGGTCGGCCGAGGCGACGTCGGTTTCCTTCTTCAGTGCCTCGCGCTCGATCTTCAGCTGGATGATGCGGCGATCGAGTTCGTCGAGTTCCTCCGGCTTGGAATCCACCTGCATGCGCAGCCGCGCCGCCGCCTCGTCCATCAGGTCGATCGCCTTGTCGGGCAGAAAACGGTCGGTGATATAGCGGTTGGAAAGCGTCGCAGCCGCCACCAGCGCTGCATCGGCAATGCGCACCTTGTGATGCTGCTCGTATTTTTCCTTGAGGCCGCGCAGGATCGAGATCGTGTCTTCGACCGTCGGCTCCTCGACGACCACGGGCTGGAATCGGCGGGCAAGCGCCGGATCCTTCTCCACATGTTTGCGGTATTCGTCGAGCGTGGTCGCGCCGACGCAATGCAGCTCGCCGCGGGCAAGGGCGGGCTTCAACAGATTGGAGGCGTCCATCGCCCCGTCGGCCTTGCCGGCGCCGACCAGTGTGTGCATCTCATCGATGAACAGGATGATCTCACCGTTTTCAGCCTGGACCTCGTTGAGCACGGCCTTCAGCCGCTCCTCGAATTCGCCGCGGTATTTCGCACCGGCAATCAGCGCGCCCATGTCGAGCGCCATCAGCTTCTTGTCCTTCAGCGATTCCGGCACGTCACCATTGACGATGCGCAGCGCCAGCCCCTCGACGATTGCCGTCTTGCCGACGCCCGGTTCGCCGATCAGCACCGGATTGTTCTTGGTGCGGCGCGAAAGTACCTGGATGGTGCGGCGGATTTCGTCGTCGCGACCGATCACCGGGTCGAGCTTGCCTTCGCGGGCTTCGGCGGTGAGATCGCGGGCGAATTTCTTCAGCGAATCGAACCCCTGCTCGGCATTGGACGAATCCGCCGTCCGGCCCTTGCGGATGTCGTTGATCACCTGGTTCAGGCCCTGGGCCGTCACGCCTGAATTCTTCAGCGTCGAAAAGGTTGAGGCCGAAGATTCGATCGCCAGCGCCTGCAGCAGGCGCTCGACGGTGACGAAGCTGTCGCCCGCCTTCTTCGCCGCCTCTTCGGCGGTTGAAAGCACCTTGGCGAGCGGTTGCGCCAGATAGATGTTGCCGTTGCCGCCGGAAATTTTCGGCAGTTTGGCCAGCGCCGCATCATTGGCGAGGCGCGCAGCCTTGGCATCGCCGCCGGCGCGCTCGATCAGCGACGCCGCCATGCCCTGGTCGTCGTCGAGCAGGACTTTCAGCACATGTTCGGGTGTGAATTGCTGGTGACCCTGCGCCAGCGCATAGGTCTGCGCCGACTGGATGAAGCCGCGCACCCGCTCGGAATATTTCTCGATATTCATATTCTACCTCCATGGATCGCCCTGCCCTGACGGCGCAGACCGATGATTGGGATCGACCCCCTGAAAAGGCAGGCCGCGCCTGGCCCATCTCTGATTTGGGCGAAGCAGTCGAGGAGAATATGGTGGCCTTTTCTGCGAGTTTAAAGAGCCGATAAAATGAAAATCCCCGGCGCGAGGCCGGGGATTTTCGTTGCAATTCTAACAGATGGCATGAACCTCGCGCCTCCGCGGAAGGAGACGCCGGATCCTCATTCCGATGCTGCGTCCGCCAGCACGGGCGCTTCGGAAGAAGCACCTTCGCCTTCGCCGGCGGCTTCCCCTTCTGCGCCGCGACGCGGGCGACGGGGACGGCTGCCGGTGCTGCGGCGGCGGGGCTGGCGTTCGCGCGGCTGACCGCCGGAACCTTCCTCGTCCATGGCGACTTCGGCCGGAATGCCTTCGATCTCCGGCTGCGGGCCGGTTCCGTCGATGACCTCGGCCTGGGGCGCCACCGGCGTCTGGGCAGGAGCCGGCTGAGGCTGGGGCTGCGACTCAGGTCGCGGCCGCGGCTGATGCTGCCTGTTCTGCGGCGGCTGGACGACGACGACATCATCACCGTCATTGTCGTTGTTATCGATCTCGTCGCCGTCGCGGTCTGCGGCGTCATTGTATTCGCCGCGATCGTCGCGCTGGAAACGCTCCTGCATCTGCGCCTGGGCGCTGGCAATGATGCGATTGTAGTGTTCGGCGTGCTGGAGATAATTCTCGGCAATCACGCGGTCGCCGGAGCTTTGAGCGTCGCGGGCGAGCTGCGCGTATTTTTCGGCGATATGCTGGGCAGTGCCGCGAATCTTCACATCGGGGCCGGAGCTGTCATAGGTTCGGGTCAGCGGATTGCCGCCCTTGCGGTTGAAATTGTTGTTATTGTTATTTCCGCCGCCGCCGCCGTTGTTATTATTGCCACGCCCTCGACCGCGCTTGTTCTGCTGTCCTGGCCTCATAGATCGTTCACCTGAATTCTCTGTTTGTGATGGATACATGGCACCAACCGCCATGACCGGAAAACCGGGTCAGGACCTTTGTGCCGCGAGCATACTGCGCCTTTGCGCCGACCTGCCGCTTGGTTCTCAAGTCAGTTTGACTGATTCACGCATTGGGTCGTGTTCAACCGTTGAAACTCTCGTTTAAAAGAGCGGACCCCCGAGGCAAACCAAGTACCGAACGAATCTCGTTCATTCCTATCTGCCCAACACGTGTCCGCAACCTATATTGCTTCCCTGGGAAATCCAAGCCTTTTCTTCGCAATAACAATAATGTCCCGTTCAATGCAGCAATTATCGCCTGTCACGCGAGCGCGAACACGAGCACCCTATCGTTCTGACCATAATCTTTTACGGATTTGAGGCACTTGAAGCCTTTCGCTTCGAAGATCGCCGTCACATCGTTCCGCTGATCGTAACCGATTTCCAGCCCGACGACCCCATCGGGCCTCATGAACCTTGCCGCATCCTTGGCGATGGCGCGGTAGGCGTCAAGCCCATCCGGACCGCCATCCAGTGCCGCGACCGGATCAAATTTCGTCACTTCGGGAGCAAGATCGTGAATGACATTGGAAGCAATATAGGGCGGATTTGAGACAATCGCGTGAAACGAACCCTGGATGCTCTCGAACCATCTCGACTGTACGGCCTGAAAACGATCCTGCAACCCGTTGCTTTCCGCATTCGATCTTGCTGTGCGAAGTGCATCCGCCGATATGTCGCTGCCGACACCCGACGCATCAGGACATTCGCTCAACAGCGCAAGGCATATCGCCCCGGTCCCGGTTCCCATGTCAAGGATATGGAGATGGCCTTGCGCCTTTGCAAGGTCCTTGAGACAGGCAAGCACCGTATCAACCAGGATTTCCGTATCCGGCCGCGGCTCCAGCGTTTCCGCCGACAGCCGAAGCGGCAGGCCGTAGAACTCCCGCTCGCCGAGAATGCGATGCACCGGCTCATGGCCGAGCCGCCGCTCGAATGCCTCGGACACCACATCGGCCTGCTCAGGCGAAAGTCTCTCGGCCGATCGCGTCAACAGCTCGGTCGACGATAGTTTCAGAAGGCCCGCGACAAGCAGCCGTGCATCGGTCGCCGGGTCGACGATACCAGCTTCGGTAAAGCGGCGGCGCGCTTCGGCAAGCGTATCGGCGACCGTCGGCCTCATTGCTGTTCGCCAAGCTGCGCCAGCTGGCTTGCCTGGTAATCGGCCATCAGCGCATCCACGACCTCCTCGATCTCGCCTTCCATCATCCGATCGAGCTTGTAGAGCGTCAGATTGATGCGATGATCGGTGATGCGCCCCTGCGGGAAATTATAGGTGCGGATGCGTTCCGAGCGGTCGCCGGAACCGACCTGGCTCTTGCGGTCGGCCGAGCGCTCGCTGTCGGCCCTCTGCCGCTCGGCGTCGTAGAGCCTGGAGCGCAGCACCTGCATCGCCTTGGCGCGGTTCTGGTGCTGCGATTTTTCCGAGCTGGTGACGACGATGCCGCTCGGCAGATGGGTGATGCGCACCGCCGAGTCCGTCGTATTGACGTGCTGGCCGCCGGCACCCGAAGAGCGCATCGTGTCGATGCGGATATCCTCTGGCCGGATCTCGATGTCGATCTCCTCGGCCTCCGGCAGCACCGCCACCGTTGCAGCCGACGTATGGATGCGCCCGCCCGCCTCGGTCTCGGGCACACGCTGCACGCGATGCACGCCGGATTCGAATTTCAGCTTGGCGAAGACGCCCCTGCCGGTGATCGTCGCGATGATTTCCTTGTAGCCGCCGGCTTCGCCCTCGCTTGCCGAGAGCACTTCCACCTTCCAGCCTTTCTCCGCCGCGAACCGCTCATACATGCGAAAGAGGTCGCCGGCAAAAAGGGCCGCTTCCGATCCACCCGTGCCGGCGCGGATTTCGAGGATCGCGCTCTTTTCGTCGGCTGCGTCCTTCGGCAGAAGCAGGATCTGCATCTCCTGCTCGAGCGCCTCGATCTGCTCTTTCACCTCGGGCAGCTCCAGCTCGGCGAGGTCGCGCATCTCGCGGTCGACCGTCTTGTCCTCGAGCAGCGTTTCGAGATCGGCAAGCTCGGCGTTCGCCTTCTCATAGGCGCGGATCTTCGTCACGACGGGCTGCAGCTCGGAATATTCGGATGCGAGCTTCACATAGACGTCGGCGGCCGGGCCGGCCGACATGCGCGCCTCGATCTCGCCGAAACGGCGTTCCAGCTCACGCATCTTTTCAACGGGAAGCTTCGCCACCCTTCACTCCGATTCTTCTTAACGTCTGCCTAAAGGGGAATATTGTGGCTCTCGGCGAAGCGGGCAAGCACCTCGCGCATCGGCACCACGGCGTGGACATCGTCCAGCACCTCGTTCATCGCCGTTGCCAGCGCCCCGACATCGAGCCCGAGCAGCATCGCCTTCACCGGCCCGATCGAGGCCGGCGACATCGAGATCGAGCGGAAACCGATACCGAGCAGCGCCATCGCCGAGATGGGTTTGCTGGCGAGTTCGCCGCAGAGCGTCACCGGCGTCTTGTTCCGGTCGGCGCCGCGCACGATATCGCGCAGGATGCGCAAAAACGGTTTGCCGAGCGGGTCGAACCGGTCCGAAACCCGCGCATTGCCGCGATCGACCGCCATCGAGAACTGGAAAAGGTCGTTCGAACCGACCGAGACGAAATCGACCGCCTCCATCAGTTCATCGAGCTGCCAGAGCAGGGCAGGCACTTCCAGCATCGCGCCGAATTGCAGCTTGCGCGGCAGCCCGTGGCCGAAGCGCGAGAGATGCTGCACTTCCTTCTGCAGCAGCTCGCGCACAATCTTCAGCTCGGAAACCTCGGTCACCATCGGCACCATCAGCTTCAGCTCGGTATCGGCCGATGCCTTCAGCAGGGCGCGCAGCTGGGTGCGCAACAGTCCCGGCCGGTCGAGGGACAGCCGGATGGCGCGCCAGCCGAGTGCGGGATTTTCTTCCTCATGGCCGCGAAAATAGGGTACGACCTTGTCGCCGCCGATATCGAGCGTGCGGAAGGTGACGGTACGGCCCGCCGCCTGCTTTATCACATTGCGATAGAACTGCTCCTGCTCCTCCGCCTTCGGCATGGTGGAGGCGATCATGAACTGCAGTTCGGTGCGGAACAGGCCGATGCCCTCGGCACCCGATTCCGAAAGCTGCGGCAGGTCGACCAGCAGCCCCGCATTCATCATCAGTGCGATCCGCTGTCCATCCTTGGTCACCGGCTCGACGGCGCGCAGCGCCCGGAACTGTTCCTGCCGCCTGGCGCGGAAGCGAACCTTTTCCTCGTAGGAACGCCGATGATCGGCCATCGGCCGCAGATGCACATGCCCCTCGTCGGCATCGATGATCACGGCATCGCCGTTCTCGGCGAGCGCGACGACACCGGCCGCCTGGCCGATGACTGGAATGCCCATGGCGCGCGCGACGATCACCACATGGCTCGTCACCGCGCCTTCTTCCAGCACCAGCCCGCGCACATTGGCACGCGGATAGTCGAGCAGCTCGGCAGCCCCCATGGCGCGCGCCAGGATGACCGCGTCATTGGGGAAACCTTCGGCGGTCGTCCGCCCGGTATACCCGGTCAATTGTCTGAGCAGCCGGTTCGCCAGATCCTCGAAATCATGCATGCGTTCGCGCAGATAGGGGTCGGTCAACCGCATCATCCGCGCCTTGGTGTCGCTCTGCACCTTCTCGACCGCCGCTTCCGCCGTCAGGCCGTTGCGGATCGCCTCCTCGAGCTTGCGCACCCAGCCCTGGTCATGCGCGAACATGCGATAGGTTTCGAGTACCTCGCGGTGCTCGCCCTCCATCGACACGTCGCGGCGCGACAGCATGTCGTCGATCGAGATCCTGAGCGAGCCCATGGCTTCGGCCAGCCGCCGGATTTCCTTCTCCGCATCTTCGTTCAGCAGATTGGTGACGACGATGCGCGGCTCGTGCAGCACGACGTAACCGAGACCGATGCCGTCATTATAGGTGTCGCCGTCGACGGTCACCGAGCGCGTCAAGTCGAGTTCGAGGCCCGGCTTGGTGATCTTCTTCAGCTCGCCGGTGGCGATCATCTCGGCTAGCACCATCGCCGTCGTCTCGAGCGCTTCCACCTCTTCTTCGCGATAGTTGCGGCTCGCCTTGTTCTGCACGACCAGAACGCCAAGCGAACGCCCGGTCCTGAGGATCGGCACGCCGAGGAAGGAATGGTAGATTTCTTCGCCCGTTTCCGGCAGGTAGCGGAAAGCAGGATGCGATTGCGCATCGGAAAGGTTCAGCGGCTGCGCCGAAGCGGCGATCGTGCCGACCAGGCCCTGACCCATCTTCAGTTGCGCCAGGTGCACGGCCTCGCGGTTGAGGCCTTCGGTCGCATAGAGTTCGAGCACGCCGTCGGCGCGCAGCACGTAAACGGAGCAGACCTCGGCCACCATGTTGCCGGCGATCTGGCGGACGATCCGGTCAAGACGATCCTGCGGCTCCAGCGGCTCCGCCATCAACTCGCGCAGCCGCCTGAGCAGCACGCGCGGACCGCCGGAAAGGTCTCTCATGGCGTCTCAAGCTCCCGAAACAACGCACTCAGTCCCGGCGGGCCGGCCCTCGTCTCCTCAACCTGAAGGGGCAGGCCGCCCACTGGGAATCAATTCTTATCCAGACCGTAGCAGGAATGCAAAGTCCTGACAGCGAGTTCTGCATAAGGACCGTCGATCAGGATGGAAATCTTGATCTCGGAGGTCGTGATCGCCTTGATGTTGATGCCTTTTTCGGCAAGTGCACGAAATGCGGTAGCAGCAACGCCGGCGTGACTGCGCATGCCGATGCCGATGACCGAGACTTTCACCAGCCCCGATTCGTTCTGCACGACATCGTAGCCGATCTTCTCCTTATGGTCGCTAAGCACCTTGATCGCCTTCTCGACGTCGCCCGATGGCACCGTGAAGGTCATGTCGGTCTTCGACCCGTCCTCGGAGATATTCTGGACGATCATGTCGACATTGATATGGGATTCGGCGAGCGGCCCGAAGATCGCCGCGGAGACGCCCGGCCGGTCGGCAAGACGGCGAAGCGAGATCTGAGCCTCATCCTTGGCATAGGCGATGCCGGTGACTACTTCCTGTTCCACGATTTCATCCTCGTCACAAATCAGCGTTCCGGGCGGGTTTAGCAGATCGCCCATGCCCGGAGCATCGGGATCTTCGAAAGACGAGCGCACGAAGGTGCGCACCTTGTGCACCATGGCCAGCTCGACCGAGCGCACCTGCAGCACCTTGGCGCCGAGCGAGGCCATTTCGAGCATTTCCTCGAAGGCGATCTTTTTCAATCTGCGCGCCTTCGGCACGATGCGCGGATCGGTTGTGTAGACGCCGTCGACATCTGTATAGATATCGCAGCGATCCGCCTTGACAGCCGCCGCGATCGCGACGGCCGAGGTGTCCGATCCGCCGCGGCCAAGCGTCGCGAGCCGGTTGTCGGGTCCCAGTCCCTGGAAGCCGGCGATGACGGCAACCTGCCCCTCGCCCATCCGCTTGACGATGTCGGAACCGTCGATCTCCATGATCCGCGCCGCGCCGTGCGCATTATCGGTGCAGATCGGGATCTGCCAGCCCTGCCAGGAGCGCGCATTGATGTCCATCGCCTGCAAGGCGATCGCCAGCAGCCCCGAGGTGACCTGCTCGCCGGAGGCGACCACCGCATCATATTCCCGCGCATCGTAAAACGGCGAATTGGCGCCGATCACCTTCGGCATGCCCTGCACCCAGCCGACCAGCTCATTGGTCTTGCCGGACATGGCCGAGACCACCACCGCCACCTCGTGGCCGGCGTCGACTTCGCGTTTCACATGGCGGGCGACATTCTTGATGCGGTCCAGGTCAGCGACGGACGTGCCGCCGAATTTCATTACGATGCGTGCCATATGCCTCTACCACGACTGGCGCCGGGGAAAGCGGAAAACCGGACCCGGCATCACGAAAGCTCTGGGGCGGAGCGCTTGGCCAGAGAGCCGGCTCCCGATTTCTGGAACCGCTCTAAAAGCCCGGGTCCCCAAGGCCCCAAGTTGCGGCGTCTCTTAGCGAGTTTGGCGGGGGGAGGCAAGCGCGCGCGATAAAAGCGGTTGGCGCGCGGCTCGGCGCTGATCGGTCCTCTGGTCTGCGCCCCTTGACTTATGCCCCCGATCGTCCGACTTCACGTGTCAGGAACGCAAGGAGTGGACGATGACGGAAGGCGCCAGAAGCACGATCGACCAGGGCGAAGTGGACCGCTTCTCGGCGATGGCGGCGGAATGGTGGAGCCCGACCGGCAAGTTCCGGCCGCTGCACAAGTTCAATCCCGTCCGCCTCGCCTATATAAGAGACAAGGCCTGCGAGAATTTCGGTCGTGATCCGAAGAGCGCCCGCCCGCTGGACGGTCTCCGCGTCCTCGATATCGGCTGCGGCGGCGGTCTGTTGTCCGAACCCGTCGCCCGCATGGGCGCTTCCGTCACCGGCGCCGATCCGTCCGAAAAGAATATCGGCATCGCCTCGACCCATGCCAAGGCCTCCGGCGTTTCGGTCGACTACCGCGCCGCCACCGCCGAGGAACTGGCGGACGCCGGCGAAACCTTCGACATCGTCCTGAACATGGAAGTGGTCGAACACGTCGCCGACGTCGAGTTCTTCATGACGACCTGCGCGAAAATGGTCCGCCCCGGCGGCCTGATCTTCGTCGCCACCATCAACCGCACGATGAAGGCGGCAGCGCTTGCCATCTTCGCTGCCGAAAACATTCTGCGCTGGCTGCCGCGCGGCACCCATCAGTATGAAAAACTGGTGCGTCCGGAAGAGCTGGAAAAGCCATTGGCGGCAAGCGGCCTCGAAATCACCGACCGCACCGGCGTCTTCTTCAATCCGCTGTCGAACCAGTGGAACCTGTCCAAGGATATGGACGTCAATTACATGCTGGTGGCCAAGCGCGGGGTGTAGAGCAACGTCCTTACGCCTGGAAAATTGTGATAAGGTGATCCGGTCATCCGAAGGGAAAACCGATGGGCGAAGCCGCAAAAGTTACCGTTACTCTCGAGCCTCGTCTCGAAGAATATGTGCGCGACGAGGTCGCCCGCGGCGCCTATAAATCGAGCAGCGACTATATCGAAAGTGTGCTCCGCGAGCGCTACGATGATGATCGGCGCGTTCACGAACTGGAAGACGAGTTACAAAAAGGCATCGACGATCTGGAAGCGGGACAAGTCATGTCCCTCGACGAGGCGTTCGACAGTGCCTACGCAGAACTTGGTCTGGACAAACTCCGCACCCGATGAAGGTTGCATTTTCCCGAGCTGCCCGCGCCGATCTGCTCACAATTGGCCGGTATATTCTTGAACAAAATCCGGCACGCGCTTTGCCATTCATGGACGAATTGCACTCCGCATGTGTGGAGATTGCAGACATGCCGCATGCCTTTGTCGAACTCCGGTTGCCACGGCTGACAGGAGTTCGCAGGCGTCCTTTCGGAAACTACCTTATCTTCTATCGAATTGAAGATTCGACCGTGCAGGTGATGCGCATCCTGCATGGCGCGCGCGATTACGCCCGCATCCTTCGACGGATGACTTGAAATCTTAATTCACATCCTCGGGCAGCACCGGAATGGCGGCGATTTCGATGCCCTCTTCGAGCAGCGCCTGCGCCTCGTCGACCGTCGCCTGGCCGATAATGCCGCGGGCATCCGCCTCGCCATAATGGATCTTGCGGGCTTCCTCGGGAAACTGCGTGCCGACATCCTCGGAATTGGCCTTGACCGCGGCGACCGCTTGCTTGAGCTTCTGCAGCGCCTCCTGGCGCATGGCATCCATCGCCAGCGTCTGCCTCTCGTCCTTCTTGCGCGCCGTCGATACCGAAGGCGCCATCAGGAGCTTGGAGACGGCAGCGGAATGACAGACGGGGCAGGTCAGGAAACCGGTCGCGACCTGACGATCGAAATCGGCGCTTTCGGAAAACCAGCCTTCGAATTCATGGGCATTGTCGCAAGTGAGGGAATAGCGGATCAAGCGGCGACGCCTCCTGCGACTGCCCCCGCAATCTTCTCGACCGAGAATTCCCGGCCGTTCCTGAGGTTCGGGATCTTGTCATGCGCGGCCTTGACGGCGGCGGGATCGATTTCGGCAACGATGACCGCCTCGCCAGTGGCGCCGGCCGATGCCAGCACCGTGCCCCAGGGATCGATGATCATCGAATGGCCGAAGGTCTCCCGGCCGTCCTCGTGCCGGCCGGCCTGCGCGGCGGCGATGACGAAGACGCCGTTCTCGATCGCGCGCGCCCTGAGCAATATCTCCCAATGCGCCTCGCCGGTCTGTTTGGTGAAGGCGGCCGGAACCGTCATCACCTCGGCGCCGGCAACCGCCTGGGCACGGAAGAGTGCTGGAAAACGCACGTCGTAGCAGATCGCAAAGCCCATTTCGGCAAAGGGCAGCGACAGGACCCGCGCCTCCGAGCCGGCCGTATAGGCCGCACTTTCACGCCAGCTCTCGCCATTGTCGAGGTCGACGTCGAACATGTGGATCTTGTCGTAGCGATTGAGGATCCTGCCGTCGGGACCGAACAGGAAACCGCGATTGGCGATCTTGCCGTCGGCCAGCGCAATTGCCGTCGAGCCGACATGCATGTGGATCGCCAATTCCCTGGCAAGCTCGGAGCCGGTCCTGACGATGATGTCATGCGCCTCATCGGCAAGCACGGCGCGCGCCGCCGCACGATCACGCTGCAGCATGCCGGTCATTTCGGGCGTCTGCACATAGGTGGCACCCTGGGCGGCGGCCTCGCGCACCAGCCGCGCCATGGCGGCGGCATTCTTCACCGGGTCGACCCCGGAGCACATCTGGACGGCGGCAGCCTTGAAACTCATCGGTTCGTCCTCACGCCGCCAGCATCGGATCGAGCTTGCCGGCCCGATCGAGCGCGAAGAGATCGTCGCAGCCGCCGACATGATCGGCGCCGATGAAGATCTGCGGGAAGGTGGTGCGGCCGTTCGACTTGCCGATCATTTCCTGGCGAAGGTCCGGTGAATATGTCGCATCATGCTCGACGTAGTCGACACCCTTTTCTTCGAGAAGGGACTTGGCGCGGGTGCAATAGCCGCAGAATTGCCGTGTATAGATGGTGACGGGTACCATAATCTCTCCAGACCGATGCCGGGGTATTTCTGTCATATAAGCTCGGAGAGAGCCCTTGCAAAGGTCAAAACCGTTATCTCGGCGGCACCCGCCTTGCGCAGCGTCCGGCTTGCCGCGGCGACCGTCGCCCCTGTCGTATAGACATCGTCGACGAGGACGATGCGCTTGCCGAAAATGTCGTTTTCGCAACCTTTGGCAATCGCGAAAGCGCCCCTGACATTGTCCTCGCGCGCCTTCGCGCCAAGGCCGACCTGCTGGCTGGTGCGCTTGACGCGCACCAGCGTGGCGGCAAGCAGCGGCTTGCCCGAGAGCCGTGCCATGTGGCGGGCGAGCTCGGCTGCCTGGTTGAATTTGCGCGCCAGCATGCGGGTGCGGTGCAGCGGCACCGGGATCAGCGCATCGCAGCTTTCGACCGTCCCGTCGGAAGCGCGCAGCATCCAGGCGGCCATCATCGGCGCCAGATCGGTGCGATCGCGATACTTCAGCCCATGAACGAGGTCGCGAACCGCGTGGTCATGGGTCGCGGCCGAGCGCAGCCGATCGAAGGGCGGCGGGTTGGCGATCGCCTCGGCGCTGAGGATTCCGGCGCCGAGATCGTGCGAGAAGGGAATGCCGAGCACTTCGCAATAGGGCCGTTCGATGAAACGGATGCCGGACCAGCACTTTGCGCAGAGCCCGCGATGACCGCCGGTGGAAATGCCGCAGACGGAACAGGTGGGCGGATAGAGAAAATCGGCAAGCGCCGAAAACGGCCGCAAGAGCTGCGCCCGCAAGAATTCTGCCGGTCTTTCGAAATGGATCGGTCCCATGCAAAGGAGATTAGCCTGTTCTCCTCCAAAGGAAAATCGCCTTGCTGCCGCTACGGCGCGGGACTAAGGACATCGTCATGGAAACGATCTTCGACAAGACCCTGATCGCCGCGCATCGCCATCGCGCGCTTGCCAATAACGACCCGAAAGCCGCCTTTCTGCTCGACATCGCCGCCGAGGAAATGGCCGAGAGGCTTGCCGTCGTCGAGCGGCGCTTCGAAACAGCCGTCGAACTGCATGGCGCAACTGGGGTGGCCGCCCGCGCCGCATTGGCGACGGGCAAGGTCGGCACGATGATCCGCGTGGAGAGCGAGAAGGCCTATGCCGGCCCGGGCGAAACCGTGATCGAAGCGCCGCTCGAGGACGTGCCGCTCGAACCGCAATCGGCCAATCTCATCCTTGCGCCGCTCAGCCTGCACCTGACCAACGATACACCGGGTGTTTTCATTCAGATCCGCCGCGCTCTGAAGCCGGACGGCTTGTTCCTGGCTGCGATCCCCGGCGCCGGCACGCTGCAGGAACTGCGCGAGGTGCTGCTGGCCGCCGAGGTCGAGATGACGGGCGGTGCAAGCCCGCGCGTCATTCCCTTTGCCGATGTGCGCGATATCGGCAGCCTCATGCAGCGCGCCGGCTTCACGCTGCCGGTGATCGACACGGAAAACTACACGGTACGCTATGATTCGCTGTTTCCGCTGATGCGGGATCTGAGAGCCATGGGCATGAGCAATCCGCTTGCGGCCCGCGGCCGGTTACCGCTGACGCGCGCCTTCTTCCTGCGCGCAGCAGAGATCTACGCCGAGCGCTATTCTGACCCCGACGGACGCATCCGCGCGACCTTTTCGATCATCTATGTCTCCGGGTGGGCTCCCCACGAGAGCCAGCAGAAGCCACTTCAGCCGGGTTCGGCCAAGGCACGCCTTGCCGATGCGCTGAAAGTGGATGAGCAAAAGCTCAGGCAATAGAGCATGATGCCGAAAGCTGCGAGCGGTTTCCGGACAGTTGAGCCGGCTGCTGCTTCAGTTGACGGTTATATTGTTGTTGATCACGTTGAAGACGTTTTGCAGGGCGCCGGTAAAGAAGCCGAGACCGGAGACGAGCGCGGTGCAAATGATGGCGGCGATCAAGCCGTATTCGACCGCCGTCGCTCCTGCGTCGTCCGCAAGAAATGCTTTTAAAAGACGCATTACCCCAACCCTTTAGCGCGAACCGACAGCAAACCAGCATTCTACGGCCATCTGGCGATGGCCGGCATTTTCAGCAACCGGCGCCGACGCCGTAGCCCTGGACGACGCAGACCGAGCCGGGCGTATCCTGTAGGACGCTGCGGCGGATCGTATAACGCTTGCCGCTTTCGCTCTTCGGGATCGATCCCGTCGTCATCGTATCGAATTCCGCCGGCGCGCTGGCAAAGACGCTCTTCTTCGAGGAATCCGCAAGCATCGGCGTCAGGATAAGCGTCAGGGCGACCACCGCCGTGCCGAACAGAAGGGCGATATTGAGCGCACCTGTCCTGCGCGAGGCAGACGAAACCCGTTCCTTTTCCCGGACAGCTTTCCAGAAATCATCGTCCATGACGTCAGCCTTTTAATACACGCACGCCAGATGCTTGATTGAGGCCGATCTTTGGCAGAAGGTGTTAAACGATCCATTAATATCCACAGCCGAAAACGCTGCAGCGTGATAATAATCAGGTAACGCTAATACATATCATCGGCTGCAGTGGTTCCCGTTCGACGACATACGCTCAAAATTGAGGACATAAGGTTCGGGTTACTTGTCCCGTAGCCGCGTCGCCAGGAAGTCGATGAGTGCCCGAGCGGCCATTGGGAGGTGCCTTCGGGACACATAGAGTGCATGGATGCCGAGCGTGTTCGGCTCCCAATCGGGCAAGACCACCACGAGCTTGTTCGTCTGAACCTCCGGATCGGCGGCAAACCGCGGCAGCATTGCGATGCCGAGATCGGACAGCGCCGCGCACTTCAGGGCGAGAGCGTCATTGGTTTGGAAGCCTCCCAGCACGGGAATGACAACCTGTGCTTCATGATTTTTCAGAGTCCATTCCGTCCCTCCAAGGTGTGTGTAGGTGAGACACCTATGGGCGCTCAAGTCCTCTGGTCTGGTTGGCATTCCGTGCTCCGCCAGATAGCGCGGCGAAGCATAGAGCCGCGACGGGCACTGTCCCAGGCGTTTTGCAATCAACGACGGGTCCAGGTGGTTGGCGATCCGGATCGCCACATCGATGCGGTCTTGCACGAGGTCGACGGTGCGATCTGAAATCTGCAGATCGATCCTGATGCGCGGATAGAGGTCTGCAAACTTTGAAAGGAGCGGGATAAGCTGTGCCTCCGCCAGGATGCTTGGCGCCGTCACCCGGAGCAGTCCGTGAGGGGTATCGGCGCGGCTTGCGACTTCCGTCACTGCGTCGGCGACACGCACTATTTCCCGGCATAATTCGAGAACGCGTTCTCCGGCAGACGTCAAGCTGAGCTGTCGCGTCGTTCGGTGAAGCAGCCGCGTGCCGGACCAGTCTTCCATAGAGGCGATATAGCGCGATGCCATCGCCCTGGACATACCAAGTTCTTCAGCCGCGGCAGAGGCGCTCCCTCGCTCGACTGTCTTTAGGAGAACTTGTGCCGCGACCACTCGATCCATTTATTCGCTCGATTCATGCAACATTCTCTGGCGCACATTGTCCTTTATCTTCGATTTTCGCAACATTACATTTCGCCTTAACAAAAGGACATGACATGAAAAACGACATCGAGCTTCAGTATTATTTCGACCCCCTCTGCGGCTGGTGCTACGCAAGCGCCCCCGCGCTGGCCGGTGTTGCCGAGAATTTTCCGGGTCAACTCAAGATGCTTCCCTCCGGCCTATTCGTCGGAGGCAGGCCGATCTCCTCGATATCAGACCATGCCTGGCGCAACGATCAGAGAATTCAGGCTCTGACGGGGCAGCGTTTCTCTGAAGAATACCTCCAGAACGTCCTACTGGCACCGAACGGCGTTTTCGACTCGGGACCTGCGACGCGCGCCCTCACCGCACTTGGGGAACATGATGCGATGCTCGAGCCTCGTTTCCTGCACGCCATCCAAATCGCCCGCTATCTCAAGGGGCGCGACACTTCCAACATCCAGGAGGTAGTGACGGTCGCCGTTGAGGTCGCTGCCGAGCATGACATCGAACTGACTGCCGAGATCTTTGCCGAAAGGCTCCAGAACGACTCCGCCCTTCAGGAGCGCACGCTGGAGCGGATGGAAGATACGCAGCGTCAGATGAACATCCTCGGCATTCGCGGGGTCCCACAGCTCGTCGCCCTCATCGACGGCGAGGCCCGCATCCTCAGCGGCGAGGCCCTGTATCACGGTCCGGCTCACCTCATCGCAGCGCTCGACGCGCTCTGCGCAGACGCATGAAACATCAATCCCAACACTAGGAGTAATAGCATGAAAATCGCTCTTATCGGAGCTTCCGGTCAGGCCGGCTCCCGCATCCTGTCCGAATTGTCAGCGCGCGGCCATACCGTCACCGCGATTGCCCGAGATCCCTCCAAGGTCGCATCCCTCCCGCACATCACCGCCGCCTCGGGCGACATCGAGGCACCTGAAGCTCTGGCAGGGATTCTGGAAGGGCATGACGCAGTCATCAGTTCGGTGCATTTCTCCGCCAGCGATCCGGACAAGCTGCTTCGCGCCGTCAAGGCCTCCGGCGTTCGTCGCTACTATGTGGTGGGCGGGGCGGGCAGCCTCGAAGTCGCTCCAGGCGTCCTCCTGGTGAACACGCCCGAGTTCCCTGATATCTACAAATCTGAAGCGCAGGGCGGCGTCGACTACCTCACCAAGCTCCGGGCTGAAAACGACCTCGACTGGACCTTCCTGTCGCCTTCGGCCGCATTCGTCCCCGGCGAGCGGACCGGCAGCTTCCGCCTCGGCAAGGACGAACTGCTGACGAACGAAAACGGCAGCAGCATTTCCTTCGAGGACTTCGCCGTTGCACTCGTTGACGAGATCGAAGCCCCGGCCCACGTCAGGCAACGGTTCACCGTCGGCTACTAACCCGATCCCTCCAAATCTCAATCGCCCACTGCAGCGTGGCCGACATCGTCAGGGTGTCGACCGCCGCCGGACCCTCCTGCCTTGGGGGCAGGACGGTTCGCCCCACAACCACGTGAAGAGAACATGATGAACAGACGCACCACCCTCAAGACGATCGCCGCAGCCGCGGCTCTCATGATCCCGCTCGCTACATCAGGTGTCGCGCAGCAGGAGAAGCCTGCCCTGTCATGGACGGCCTTCAAGGCCGGCGAAGCGGGCTTCCTGCGCGCTCCGGTCCTTGTAACCGGCAAGACGGAAGCCGTCCTCATCGACTCGAGCTTCAGCTTTTCGGACGGCAAGGTCGTCGCCGATGCCATTAAGGCCAGCGGCAAGCACCTGACCACGATCTATATCACCACCAACGATCCCGACTACTATTTCGGCCTCGCGCCCGTGCATCAGGCCTTTCCGGATGCTCGCATCCTCGCTGCTCCTGACACCGTTGCGCTGATGCGGAAGAAGGCCGAAGGCAAGATCAAGGCCTGGTCGCCGGTTCTGGGCGACAACGGTCCGAAGTCGGTCTCCGATCTCATTTTCCCGGAAGCGAGCGACATCGACACGCTGTCCGTCGATGGCGAGAAACTCGAAATCGTCACCGCGCCGGGTGTCAAGGATCGTGGTCGCTATATCTGGGTTCCGTCCCTCAATGCCGTGTTCGGCGGCGTGGCGGTCTTCGGCGGCATGTATCCCTGGGTAGCCGACCTTCCGACAATCGAGGAACGAAAGGCTTGGCGCGCGGCGCTTGACGACATCCTCGCCCGCAAGCCCAAGATCGTCGTACCGGGTCACGGCACGACCACGTGGCCGACGGATGTTTCCGGCGTCAGCTTCACCCGCGATTACCTGATCGCATTTGACGCCGAAGCAGCCAAGGCCACGGACTCCAAAGCATTGATCGCAGCCATGAAGAAACTCTACCCCAATGCCGCTATGCCGATTTCCCTGGAACTGGGCGCGAAAGTCGCCAAGGGCGAAATGACCTGGGGTCAGTGAGAAGAGCGGCAAGACTCGCGGCTATCCAGGCCGCGAGGGCCGGTCGCGCCGGCGCGCGTGGCTAGAACGCCCGCGATATCCGGCGCCGCGAGTGCAGAGAAACTTCATATATTCGTAGCATTGTAAAATTCAAACGGGACAATGTGCTGCGAAACGGTGGATGATCGGTCGGTATCGAGCGCCTCCGCCATTGCCCGGACCAGAGTCTCGCCCAACAGTTTTGCGGGATGGGATAGGACGACCTTGATTAGCCCCTCGGCAAGACCGGCTCTTGTTTCGTTCGTGAGTTCGTGTGCTATCACAACAAGCCGTCTGGCTGCTGGCCCGCCGTCCTCCCGCAGGGCTCGCATCACGCCCGTGATGCCGCCGCCGGCAACGTAGAGTCCGACCCAATTCGGCTCGCGCTGCAGAAGGCGGCGCGTGGCGTCATAGGCGATATCTGGCTCTTCAAGCGTGGCAATTGTCTCCAGCATCTGGAAGCCCGGCGCGCTCTCCCGGAAATACGACCGAAAGCCCATTTCGTTCAGATCCTGAGCGAGATATCGGTGGCTTCCGACGAAAACGGAAACCTTGCCGCCGCTGCCATTCAGCCCAGCTATGAACCAAGCGGCCGTGCGGCCCTTTTTGACGCAGTCGTTACCGACATAGGCTGCACGCGAGGCAGTGGAAATATCGGAAATCATGGTCACAACAGGAATGTTTTCCGCCGCCAGACCATCGACGGCGTGGTTCACCTGCGGGTGGTCAGAGGTGATCATTCCCACGACATCGGCTTCGCGACTGAGAGCGTAGATCGCCTCGGCAGCCTTGTCGGGCGCAAGGTCATCCATGAATCTGACGATTGCTCGTCCATGAGCGTCGGGAAACGCCTCGGTCGCTGCAACGAGGACGTCGCTCCACATTTGATAGAGCTTGCGGTGAGACTGCTTGAGAAGAAAACCGAATTTGATCACCGGCTTGTCGTGCTCAAGTCGGCGGGCGATGGCGGTCACCCCGTGAAAGCCGATCTGGCGGGCCGCGCTGAGAACCCGTTCCGCCGTCTGTGGACGGACGGGATCGCGACCATTCAGCACACGATCGACCGTTGAAATGCTCACATTTGCGGCCTTTGCCAAGTCAGGGATCGTTGGACGAGACATCGCGAACCTCTCATTATCTGATGTTATTTATGAGAGTTTCTGGGAGAAAAATCTACCAGTTCGTTGACACTTTGTGGAATTTTCGCAATTTCATCTTCCAGTAAAAGCCAGTTTGGCAGGAGGGCTTGGGAGAGCTCTCTCATCTGGAGGAAATACTCTCATGTCTGCGACCCTTCAAAAGGTGGCGCCGCTTTCGGGCGGCGAAGGTCCCCGCACGCCTATGGATAGCGGAGCCGGCTTCGTTCTTGAAATGCGCTCAATCACCAAGGCGTTTCCTGGTGTTCTCGCGCTCGATGGCATGAACCTGAAGGTGCGTGCCGGCACGGTCCACGTCCTCGTCGGGGAAAATGGTGCCGGCAAGTCGACGCTCATGAAGATTCTGAGCGGCATCTACGCGATCGACGGTGGCGAAATCCTTTTCAGGGGCGAGAAACTCGACCACCAGAGCGCCGCAGCCGCGCTGGAGCGAGGGATCTCGATGATCCATCAGGAACTCAGCCCGGTGCTCGACATGACCATCGCCGAAAACATCTTTCTCGGCCGCGAACCCACTTATGTCAGGACGGGCGTTTTGTCCCGGTTCGTCGATTTCGATCGCATGAATTCAGATACGCAGACGCTGCTCGATCGTCTGGGGCTGAAATACAGCCCCCAGACCAAGATGCGAGACCTGTCCATCGCGACGATGCAGCTCATCGAGATCGTCAAGGCGATTTCGCGCGAGGCCTCTCTGGTGATCATGGACGAACCGACGTCGGCGATCAGCGACACGGAAGTCGCGATGCTCTTCAGGCAGATCGCAGACCTGAAAGCGGCAGGCGTCGCGATCATCTACATCACCCACAAGATGGACGAGATCTTCCAGATCGCCGACGACATCACGGTGATGCGTGACGGCCAGTTCGTCGCGGCCGCCCCGGCGAGCGAATACGAGCCGGCAAAGCTGATTTCGCAGATGGTTGGCCGCACGATCTCCAGCATCTTTCCGAAAGAGGACGTGCCGATCGGCGAGATCGTCCTTTCCGTCGAGAACCTCTCTCGTGACGGCGTTTTCGAAAATGTCAGCTTCGAGGTGCGTGCCGGCGAGATCGTTGGCCTTTCCGGCCTGATCGGCGCCGGGCGGACGGAGGTAGCCCGGGTGATCTTCGGCTTGGACGCCGGGGACGCCGGGGTGATCCGCCTGAATGGACAACCGCTAAAGCTCACGTCGCCGAAGGATGCCATTGCCAACAGCATCGCCATGGTCTCGGAAGATCGCAAGGCGGAAGGCCTGGTGCTTTGCCGGTCCGTCGGCGAGAACATTTCGCTCGCGAACCTCAAGAAATTCGCGTCCGGCCTTTTCATCAGCGAGCGGCAGGAAGAGACAGCCTCGCAGCGCATGATCAAGATGCTGCAGATCAAGACGCCCGATACGGCAATGATCGTGGAGAACCTCAGCGGCGGCAATCAACAGAAAATCGTTCTCGCCAAGTGGCTGCTGGGTGATCTGAAGCTGCTCATTCTCGACGAACCCACACGAGGCATCGACGTCGGGTCGAAATCCGAAATTCACAGACTGATGACGGAGTTCGCGCGTCAGGGGCTCGCGATCGTCATGATCTCATCCGAACTGCCCGAGATCCTCGGCATGAGTGACCGCGTGGTGGTGATGAGCGAAGGCCGGGTCACCGGCGAACTAACAAGAGCCGAGGCCACTCAGGAAAACATCATGCGCCTCGCCACGGGAGGACATTGATGAGCATCGAACGCGCAGACGCGGCTGTGAAACGAGACGGCCAGGGGATTTTAGGCTCGGGCAATATGGGCTTCTCTCAGATCTACCGCAAGTACGGCACAATCCTGATCTTCGTCGGCATCTGCGTCCTTGCCTCGATCCTGAGCCCGACATTTCTGACAGAAGCCAACCTCACCAACGTCCTGCGTCAGGTCGTCGTGGTGAGCCTGCTTGCATGCGGCGTTACCTTTATCATCATTCTGGGGCATATCGACGTCTCGCTGGGATCTGTCCTGGCCCTCTGCGGCGTCTTGGCGGCCAGCGTGATGGCGATAACCGGAAGCGTCATTCTTGCGGTCGCCGCCGGTGTTGCGGTCGGGATCGTCACCGGCATCATCAACGGCTTCGTCATCACCTTTTTCCGCATCCCATCATTCATCATGACTTTGGCCATGACGACGGTGGCACGCGGCGCTGTGCTGCTTTACACGGGCGGCTCGCCAGTGACGGGACTGGGCGACTTCAAAGTGATCGGCCAGGGCTCGCTCGGCCCGGTGCCGATTTCCGTGATCATTCTCGCGACCGTCGTCGTCATCTCCTGGATTCTTCTCAACAAGACCAAGTTCGGCCGGTACGTCTATGCGGTCGGTGGTAACGAGCGCGCCGCTCGCGCTTCCGGCATCAACCCGGACAGCATCGTCGTGAAGGCTTTCATCTTCAACGGCATTCTGTGCGCCGTCGCAGGCATCGTCCTGATGTCCCGCATCAATTCCGGCCAGCCGGCCGGCGGCGTCGGCTACGAGTTTGATGCGATCACCGCGGTGGTCGTCGGCGGCACCAGCCTGATGGGCGGCACCGGAACCATCACCGGCACGATCATCGGATCGATGATTATCGGCGTCATCAACAACATGCTCAATCTCATGAATGTCAGCTCGTACTGGCAGCAGATCATCAAGGGCCTGATCATCGCGATCGCCGTGATCCTCGATGTCTGGACCAAATCTGCCCGCAGCAAGAAGAAGGCATGACCGACGTTCTTCGGCAGGCCGGCGCCTGCTGCGGAACCACCTCTTTGTCGGCGGGGATTTCCCGCATCCGGAATGAACCTGAAACTCTATGGGAGGACCCTATGAAAGCCATTTCCAAACTCGCTCTCGCCTGCGCCGTATCCCTTGCTGCCATCTCCACCGGCGCCGCATTCGCCGCGGATAAATTCGTCGTCGGATACGCCAACATGGCGGATACGGACGTCTTTGTCATGGCGCGCAAGAACGCCTTCATCGAAGCGTCGAAATCCGATCCGGCAGTCGAAGTGAACTTCTCCGACGCCAACAACGACGTCAGCAAGCAACTCGATCAGATCGACAACTTCATAGCGCAGAAAGTCAACGCGATCGTCGTCGTGCCGGTCGACTATCAAGGCATCGTACCGGGCGTCGAGAAGGCGAACCAGGCCGGCATTCCGGTCATCGCTCTCGGCATCCAATCGGCAGGCGGCAAGTACACCTTCGTCGGCTCGAAGAATATCGACGCCGGCCGCCTTCAGGGCGAGTATATGAAAGAACACCTGCCGAAGGACGCCAAGATCCTCTACCTCGAAGGCACGCCGGGGCTCTCCCACACGCAGGAGCGCAAAAAGGGCTTCGAGGATGCGCTCGGCCGTTCCGACGTGGCCACTCTCGCCAGCCTCTCTGCCAATTACGACCGCGCGGAAGGCATGAAGGTTACGGAAGACTGGATCCAGAGCTTTCCGAAATTCGATGCGATCGTCGCAGCCAACGACCAGATGGCGCTGGGGGCGCTGGAAGCACTTCAGGGCGCTGACCGTCTCAAGGGCGTGATGATTTCAGGTGTCGATGGCACGGCCGATGCTCTGAATGCGATCAAGGCCGGCACCATGTCCCAAACGATCTTCCAGGACGCTGCAGGCCAGGCGAAGACCGCCTTCGAGGTCGTGGAAGGGCTGAAAAAGGGGGAGGATGCTCCGGCCGAAAAGCTGGTGCCGTTCGCTTCGATCACCAAGGACAACGTAGACCAGTACGCAAAGAAGTAAGCCCTCCCAAGGTGCGTGCCGGGATGGGGCTCCCGGCACGCGTTTCCCACCAGGGGTAATGCTTGCAAGCCGCAAATCGCTGGTTCTCCAAACGACAGGAAATATCGAAATGACAGTAAGGATCGCCGTCATCGGGGCGGGACTAATGGGAGCCGATCACGCGCGGATCATCGCCGAAGATCTGCCAGGAGCAAGCCTCCAGGTCGTCTGCGACATGGATGCGGACCGCGCCCGCAAGGTGGCAGACGCCTACAGTGCTCATGATGTCGACTCCGACCCCGGCCGGGTCGCCGGTCGTCCGGATGTGGATGCAGTGATCATCGCAAGCCCCGATTTCACGCACGCGCCCTTATCGCTCTCCTGCATAAAGTCCGGCAAACGGGCTCTCTGCGAAAAGCCGCTGTCGCAATCCTCGCAAGAATGCGTGGAGATCATGCTGGCGGAAGAAGCCGCGGGATCGAGGTTCATCATGCTCGGCTTCATGCGCCGCTTCGACCAGTCCTATGTCGAAATGAAACGGGCTCTGGAGCATGGTGCGATTGGCCGCGCGCTGATGATGCACAATTTTCATCGCAATGTCGCAACTCCCGCGTCGGACTTCACCGGAGCGATGGCGATCACCAATTCCGCCCCGCACGAATTCGATGTCGTCCGACACGTCCTCGACACCGAATACGTGTCGATCTCCGCCTTCCAGCCCAAGCGTTCCGACGCGCTGGTCGCACCGGTCTATATGGTGCTCGAAACGGCGGATGACCAACTCGTCAATATCGAGATCAACAACAACGCTGCCTACGGCTACGATGTTCGCGCGGAACTGGTGGGCGAGAAGGCCACCATCGCCATGAACGCCGTCAACTACACCCGCGTCGACCGGGAACTCGGCCAGAGCACAAGCTACGAGGCGGATTGGCGCGGCCGCTATGCCGAGGCCTATCGCCGTCAGAACCGCGCTTTTGTCCGGTTCGTCGAAACAGGGGTATTCCCGAACATCGCTTCGAGCAGTTGGGATGGATACTGCGCCGCAAAGGTCGCCGAAGCCGGCGTCAGAGCCTTGAACGACGGCCGCAAGATCCCCGTCGAAATGATTGCCAAACCGGAGTTTTACGCATGAAGCTTGGATTCGTATCAGACAGCCTTGGCGGGTTGCCGTTCGAGGCGATGCTGGATCACGCTCAAAGGCTGGGCGTCTCCGGCGTCGAGGTCAATACCTGCGGCTGGTCGACGGCGCCGCATTTCCATCTGCCGACGATCCTGCGGGACAAGAATGCGCAGAAGTCATTCCTGGGCGCTTTCGCCGATCGCGAACTGGAAGTGATAAGTCTGAACGCCAACGGAAATCCGCTGCATCCGACCGATCCTGTCCAGGGACAGGGTCTTGAGGATACGATCCGCGCGGCTGGCGAACTGGGCATCAAGACCGTTTGCGCGATGTCGGGACTTCCGGCCGGAAATGCCGCCGACACCATGCCGAACTGGGTGGTTTCCTCGTGGCCGCCGGAAACGCAGGCGATCCTTCGTTACCAGTGGGAGGAGAAACTCCTCCCCTACTGGAGCAAGATCGTGGCACTCGCCAGGGATCACGGTGTGGAACGCATTGCGCTCGAACTGCACGGCAACCAATGCGTCTACAATGTGCCTTCGCTGTTGAAGCTGCGGCAAGCCGTGGGCCCGGTCGTCGGCGCGAACCTGGACCCGTCACATCTCTTCTGGATGGGCGCCGATCCTCTTGTGGCCGCAGAAGCGCTCGGCGACGCCATATACCACGTTCATGCCAAGGATACTTTCCTCAACGCTTCGAAGCAGGCCGTCACAAGCCTTTTGGAGAACGGCAGCCTGATGGACATCCCGGCACGTAGCTGGTCCTACATCACGCTGGGCTTCGGCCATGGCGAAGAATGGTGGCGGCAATTCTGCTACAGGCTTAAAATGGCCGGTTACGACGGCTGGCTCTCGATCGAGCATGAAGACGTGCTTCTGAACAGCCTCGAAGGGCTGGAGAAATCCGTTGCGTTATTGCAGGGCGTAATGCCCGTCGCATCAAGCGATTTCAAGCCGCAGGCGATCTAGCCAGCGAGAGCAATCCCAGGAAAAGCGCGAAGCGGTCCTCCTGGAATTGCGTAAAGGCTAGAGGTTCCGCGCTTCCGTACAAAGCCAGCCTGTTTTCCGGCAGCCTGCTAAAGCAAATCCTGCAGCATGGGAATCAGCGGCTCGTCGGCCGGCGGCATCGGGTAATCGCGCAGCGCCTGCGGACGCACCCATTTCAACGCCTGGCCCTCGCGGCCCTGCGGAATGCCCTCATAGCGCCGGCAGATATAAAGCGGCATCAAAAGGTGGAAGGTCTCGTAGGAATGGCTGGCGAAAGTCAGCGGCGCCAGGCAGGCGATCTTCGTCTTGATGCCGAGTTCTTCCTCGAGTTCACGTACCAGCGTTTCTTCAGGCGTCTCGCCGGGCTCGACCTTGCCGCCGGGAAACTCCCACAATCCGGCCAGCGACTTTCCCTCGGGGCGCTGTGCCAGGAGGATACGCCTGTCGGCATCGATCAGCGCACAGGCAGCGACCAGCAATATCTTCCGGCCATTGCACCGTATGAGAGGCTCGCTCATCGCGACTCCTGCTGCCAATAGCAATAGTGATAGGCGTCGCGAAAACCGAGGCGTTCATAGAGTGCGATGGCCGGGCGGTTGGACAGCTTTACCTGCAGCCAGGCCGAACGGGCGCTGCGCATGCGCGCCCAGCGCAGCGCCGAGGTCAGGATCTCGGTGCCGAGCCCCTCGCGCCGCCGCGTCTCGGAGACCGAAAGCGACATGATGCCGGCAAGGTCGTTGTCCTGGACGCAGAGCACGGTCGCCAGCGGCCCGTCCGCCGCATTCTCGATCATGAACAGGCCCGACGGCGGCTTGATCGCCGAAATGATTTCGGCAAGCGCCGGCTTCAAGCTGAGCGGCGCCCGCTCGACGGCAAGATTGGCGTCGACGAAACGGCCGACATCATGGGTCGGCAGGTGATCGAGCGTATCCGGCAGCTCCGCCTCCGCAAGATCGCAGGTCATCACCACCGTCTCGTCGAATTGCTTCCAGTTCTGCGCCCGGAGAAGATCGATCAGCACCGGCGAGGCAAGCGGCGTCTGGCGGACCACGGCGGCGCGGCCATAGGCCTCGAATTTCCGGCTCGCCTTTTCCAGGCGGATTTCGACGTCGCGATAATCCGAGGGATCGAGCGGCACGATGGAATTCAGCCGGTTGGACGGGTGGCCGGCCGTCAGCCGCACCTGCCAGCTACCGTCATATTGCACCGACGCCGCCGGCCAGGCACGAAAGCCGACGGCTTCCAGCCTGCGCACCAGCGGCAGATTCTGTGAAGATATGGATGCCTGCACCAACGAACGATCAGCTCCGATAGTCGCCATTGATCGCAACATATTCCTTGGTGAGGTCGCAGGTCCAGACGGTTGCCGTGCCGGTGCCGAGGCCGATATCGACTTTGACGGGGATATCCTGGGCTTTCATGACATTCGAGGCGGCTTCCTCCGAATAATCGGGATCACGCTCGCCGTTGACGGCGACCCTGACGTCGCCGAACCAGATGGCGAGCCGGTCGCGGTCGGCCATCTCGCCGGATTTGCCGACGGCCATGACGATGCGGCCCCAATTGGCGTCTTCGCCGGCGGCTGCCGTCTTGACCAGCGGCGAATTGGCGATCGACAGCCCGATACGCTTGGCGGCGGCATCGCTCTCGGCGCCCGTCACGGTAATTTCGAGCATCTTGGTGGCGCCCTCGCCGTCGCGCACCACCTGCAGCGACAGATCCTTCAGCACCTCGTTGAGCGCGGCGCGGAAGGCGGCAAGGCGCGGGTCGTCGGCGCGTTCGATACGGGCCTGGCCGTCCTCGGCCGCAGCCCCCGTCGCAAACAGCATCAGCGTATCGGAGGTGGAGGTGTCGCTGTCGACGGTCATGGAATTGAACGTCGGGCCGACGCCATCGGACAGCAGCACCTGCAGCGCGGCGGGCGCGATGTCGGCATCGGTGACGACGAAGGAGAGCATGGTCGCCATATCGGGCGCGATCATGCCGGCGCCCTTGGCAATGCCGTTGATCGTCACGGCAACGCCGCCGATCTCGGCGCTGCGGGTCGAAACCTTCGGATAGGTGTCGGTCGTCATGATCGCCTTGGCGGCCTCGAACCAGAAATCGCCGGTCGCTTCAGCCTGCATCTTGTCCAGGACGCCTGAGAACTTGGTGGCATCGAGCGGCTCGCCGATGACGCCGGTCGAGGCCAGATAGACTTCGTTTTCACCGCAGCCGACGGCTGATGCGGCCGACTTCGCCGTCAGCGCGGTCGCCTGGCGGCCCTTCAGGCCGGTGAACGCATTGGCATTGCCTGAGTTGACGACGACGGCGCGGGCGCTGCCATGCGGCAGGTTGGCGCGGCAGAAATCGACCGGCGCCGACGGGCATTTCGAGCGGGTGAAGACGCCCGCAACGGCCGCCGGCTTGTCGAAGACCATCATCAGCACGTCGGTGCGGTTCTTGTACTTGATGCCGGCGGAAGCCGTTGCCATGCGCACGCCGCGCAGCGACGGCATCGAGACGAAGGATTTCGGGGCGAGCGGAGAGACGGGACCGGACATGATGAAACCTGCCAATGGGCATTTCCAGGCGAAATCGGCAGCGGCTCGCCGTCCGGAAATGCGACAACAACAACGATATTACAGCGCCGCGCGTCTTTTCAGACGCGCAAAGGACGCTGTAACACTTTAAAATTGCTGCATAATTTTGCCCTTAAATCGATTCCGATTTAAGGAATTATGCAGTAAAGGGCCCGGAAAAACCGGGCCCCTGTGCGATTATTACTGCTTCGGCGCCGGCGCGACGGGCTCACTGCCGGGCTCCGGCTGCTTGTTGGCCTGGTCGTAACCCTTGCGCAGCGTCTCGTCGCTGATTTCGATCTTGGCCGAGGCCTTTGCCTTGTTCAGAAGCTCAAGATACTTGTCGCGCATGACGAGCTGACGAACCTGATCCTGCACCTGCTCGAAGGGCGGCGGCGGGGCGTCGCGCTTATCCTCGACCTTGATGACGTGATAGCCGAAATCGGTTTTAACAGGAGTCTTGGAATAGGTGCCCTTTTCAAGCGCGAAGGCCGCGTCCTCGAATTCCTTGACCATGCGGCCGCGCGAGAAATAGCCGAGGTCGCCGCCTTCCGACTTGTTCGGATCGGTGGACTTTTCCTTGGCGAGTTCGGCGAAATCCTTGCCGGCGTCGAGCTGCTTGATGATGTCCTTGGCTTCGTCCTCGGTCTTGACGAGGATATGGCGGGCGTGGACTTCCTCCTGCTTCGGCAGGGCGGCGACTTCCTTGTCGTAGCGGGCCTTGACTTCTTCAGGCGTCACGATGTCGACGACATGCTTCTTGAAGTAGGCGTTGTGCAGCTCGCGATCGGTGAGATACTGCATGCGCTTCTTGAATTCGTCGGTCTGATCGAGCTTCTCGGCCGCAGCGTCGGCGGCGAGCAGCTTCACGTCGATGGCGGCGGAAAGGGCTGCGACCTTCTTCTGATCATCGGGAAGCTGCGCCAGCTGCGGATCGAGATTGGCGACGGCAAGGTCGAGTTCCGACTGGTGAATCTCCAGATTGCCGACCTTGGCGATGACGGCGTCATCGGCATAGGCCGGGGCCTGGAGCGCAACAAAAGTTGCGAACGCCAGAACGGCAAGTTTGTTGGTGCTCAACATGAAATACCCTTCACAGTTACATCGCCGCTTTCAGCATCGCCTGAATCGGCCCAAAATAGCCATCAACACCGGATTGTGGCCTTTCTGTATCCGCCAAATCCGTTGACATCATTCGACCCCCCTCTTATCTGTCACGCAACCTCGCGTCCAGAACAGTTTCCGGGCGTTTTAAGGCGCGCGCCTGATTTTCGGCTGGGCCGCGAACAACAAACGCCGGGGATGAATATTGAGAAAGGACCAGTCATATGGTCAGCTTTGGCGGTATAGCCCGCAAGTTATTTGGGTCCTCCAATGACCGCCGCGTGCGGTCTTTCCAGCCGAACGTCGCTGCCATCAACTCTATCGAAGAGAAGACCAAGGCCCTGACGGACGAGCAGCTCGCGGCAAAGACCGTGGAGTTTCGCGCTCTGCTCGCCGAGGGCAAGACGCTCGACGACATTCTGATCCCGGCCTTCGCAGTCGTGCGCGAAGCCTCGCGCCGCGTTCTCGGCCTGCGGCCTTTTGACGTACAGCTGGTCGGCGGCATGATCCTGCATTCGAATGCGATCGCCGAAATGAAGACCGGCGAAGGCAAGACCCTCGTCGCCACCCTGCCGGTCTATCTGAACGCGCTTTCCGGCAAGGGCGTGCACGTCGTCACCGTCAACGATTATCTCGCCCAGCGCGATGCCGCGACCATGGGCCGCATCTACGGCTTCCTCGGCATGACCACCGGCGTCATCGTCCACGGCCTGTCCGACGAGGAACGCCACGCGGCCTATGCCTGCGACATCACCTACGCCACCAACAACGAACTCGGCTTCGATTATCTGCGCGATAACATGAAGTATGAGAAGAACCAGATGGTCCAGCGCGGCCACAACTTCGCAATCGTCGACGAAGTGGACTCGATCCTCGTCGACGAGGCGCGCACGCCGCTGATCATCTCCGGTCCGCTCGACGACCGCTCCGAACTCTACAATACGATCGACGCCTTCATTCCGCTGCTCGTACCCAGCGATTACGAGATCGACGAGAAGCAGCGCTCGGCCAACTTCTCCGAAGAGGGCACCGAGAAGCTGGAGAACCTGCTCCGCCAGGCCGGCCTCCTGAAGGGCAACGCGCTCTACGACATCGAGAATGTCGCGATCGTCCACCACGTCAACAACGCGCTGAAGGCCCACAAGCTCTTCCAGCGCGACAAGGACTATATCGTCCGCAACGACGAAGTCGTCATCATCGACGAGTTCACCGGCCGCATGATGCCGGGCCGCCGTTATTCGGAGGGCCAGCACCAGGCGCTCGAAGCCAAGGAAAAGGTGCAGATCCAGCCGGAAAACCAGACGCTGGCCTCGATCACCTTCCAGAATTATTTCCGCATGTACGCCAAGCTCGCCGGCATGACCGGCACGGCGCAGACGGAAGCGGAAGAATTCGGCAATATCTACAATCTCGACGTCATCGAGGTCCCGACCAACCTGCCGATCAAGCGTATCGACGAGGACGACGAGGTTTACCGGACCTTCGACGAAAAGTTCAAGGCGATCATCGAGGAGATCCTCGACGCCCATAAACGCGGCCAGCCGGTGCTGGTCGGCACCACCTCGATCGAGAAATCCGAACTGCTCGCCGAGCGCCTGCGCAAGCAGGGCTTCGACGACTTCCAGGTGCTGAATGCCCGTTATCACGAGCAGGAAGCCTATATCGTCGCCCAGGCCGGCGTACCGGGGGCCATCACGATCGCCACCAATATGGCCGGCCGCGGTACCGACATCCAGCTCGGCGGCAACCTCGACATGCGCATCGAGCGCGAACTCGGCGAAGTCGAAGCCGGTCCGGAGCGGGAAGCCCGGATCCAGGCGATCGTCGAGGAGATCAAGGAACTCAAGCAGAAGGCGCTCGCCGCCGGCGGTCTCTACGTCATCGCCACCGAACGCCATGAAAGCCGCCGCATCGACAACCAGCTGCGCGGCCGCTCCGGCCGTCAGGGCGACCCCGGCCGCTCGAAATTCTACCTTTCGCTTCAGGACGACCTGATGCGCATCTTCGGCTCCGACCGCATGGACAGCATGCTGACCAAGCTCGGCCTCAAGGAGGGCGAGGCGATCGTCCATCCCTGGATCAACAAGGCCCTGGAGCGCGCCCAGAAGAAGGTCGAAGCCCGCAACTTCGATATCCGCAAGAACCTCCTGAAGTATGACGACGTTCTCAACGATCAGCGCAAGGTGATCTTCGAGCAGCGCCTCGAACTGATGGAATCGACCAATATTTCCGAGACCGTTTCCGATATGCGCCGTGAGGTGATCGAGGACATGGTCGACAAGCATATCCCCGAGCGCGCCTATGCCGAACAATGGGATGCCGCCGGCCTGAAGACCGGTGCCTTGAACATACTCAATCTCGACCTGCCGATCGACGACTGGGTGAAGGAAGAAGGCATCGGCGAAGACGATATCCGCGAGCGCCTGACGCAAGCCACCAACGCCGCTTTCACCGAAAAGGCCGAGCGTTTCGGCGACGACATCATGCATTATGTCGAACGCTCGATCGTCATGCAGACGCTCGATCATCTCTGGCGCGAGCACATCGTCAATCTCGACCATCTGCGCTCCGTCATCGGCTTCCGCGGCTATGCCCAGCGGGATCCGCTGCAGGAATACAAGTCGGAAGCCTTCGAGCTGTTCACGGGCCTCCTCAACAATCTGCGCGAGGCCGTGACCGCCCAGCTGATGCGCGTCGAGCTGGTGCAGCAGGCCCCTGCCGAACCGGAACCGCCGCTGATGCAGGCCCATCACCTCGATCCGACCACCGGCGAGGATGATTTCGCCCCGGCGATCTACCAGGCATCGGAAGTCATCGTTTCGCCTGAGAACCGCAATCCGGATGACCCGGCCACCTGGGGCAAGGTCGGCCGCAACGAGACCTGCCCCTGCGGTTCCGGCAAGAAATACAAGCATTGCCACGGCGCCTTCGAGCAGGTCTGAAGCAAGCCGAAAAGATCGTGAAAATGCCGCCTTCGGGCGGCATTTTTCTTTTCCGCGGCAACGCTGGAAAACCGCGATTTCAGCGTCGGTGACAAGCCCGATCCGGAACCGTTTCTTAACCCTGTTCTGTCAAGACTTCGGGACGATTTGCCTGACCTTCAGAGTTTTGCGTGTTCATCATGGCGGTCATAGAAACAGCGGAAAAGATGCTGCCCGCGGGCCTGCGCCCGATCGGCGGCCGCACGCTGCGCATGCTTGCGGCCGTGCTCACCGAACGTGGTGAGAAGGCGGCCGCTCAGCGCATGGCGCTGACCGCCTTTTCGATCCGCATCCTCAGCGCAGCCCTCGCCTTCATCTCCCAGATCGTGCTTGCCCGGCTGATGGGCGAATATGAATATGGCATCTTCGTTTTCGTCTGGGTGCTGGTCGTCGTCTTCGGCGATCTCTCATGTCTTGGTTTCCACACGGCGATCATCCGCTTCCTGCCGCAATACAGGGCAGCCGGCGCTTTTGAGGAAATCCGCGGCCTCACCGGCACGGCGCGCATCTTCGCGCTGCTTTCGGGCACGGCGGTGCTCGCCGCCGGCATGCTCGGGCTGCATTTCTTCGGCGACATGATCCAGGTCTATTATCTCGTCCCGATCTTCCTCGGCCTGCTTGCCATGCCGATGATCGCGCTCGGCGACATTCTGGAAGGCACGTCGCGGGCAAACCACTGGCCGGTGATGGCGCTTGGCCCGGTCTATATCGTCCGGCCGATCCTGATCATCCTCTTCATGCTGATCGCCATTGCCATCGGCGCCGAGCATACGGCCGTCACCGCCATGCAGGCAGCGCTCGCCGCGACCTTCGTCACCGCGCTCGGCCAGTATGCCGTAACGCTCTACCGCCTTCGCCGGCATTATGACGAAGGCCCGCGCAAGGTCGATTTCCTCGCCTGGTTCAGCGTCGCCTTTCCGATTTTTCTGATCGAGGGCGTGAGCTTCCTGCTCACCAATTCCGATGTCGTCGTCGTCGGCATCTTCCTCGAGCCGCACGACGTCGCCATCTACTTCGCCGCCGCCAAGACGATGGCGCTGGTGCATTTCATCAATTTCTCGGTCAAGGCCGCCTCCGGCCCGCGCTTTTCCTCGATCATCGCCGAAGGCGACCATGCGCAGCTGGCGACTGCTGCGATCGACGCCGCCCGCTGGACCTTCTGGCCCGCACTCGGCGTCGGCCTTGTGGTGCTTGCCGCCGGCCATCTTCTGCTGTCGCTCTTCGGCGGCGCCTTTACATCGGGTTATCTGGTCATGGCGATCCTGCTTGCCGGCATCCTCGCCAAGTCTTTGGTCGGCCCGGCCGAAACGCTGCTGATGATGGCCGGCAAGCAGAATCTCTGCGTCGCGCTCTACGCCGGCGCGCTGGCGGCCAATGTCGGCCTCAACCTTGCTTTGATCCCGCATTACGGCATCGAAGGCACCGCGATCGCCACGGCTTCGGCCATGGCGGTCGAGGCAATCCTGCTGCATCTTGCCGTTCGCCGCTCGCTCGGCATCGTCCTTTTTGCCTTCGCCAGCCCCTCCGCCGCAACGCCAGAAATGAGAGTTCGATAGATGGTGCGTATTCCTCCCGTTACCGAAAGCACCGACAGCATTGCCAACCGCATGGTGCATGATCTCGCCGCGCTGCATTTCGAAGCACCGCGAGCCGAGGCGCGCGCCGAGGTCGGCCGGCCGGGCCGCGAACTCTGCCTCTATCCCGGCAAGCTCGGCTATGACCTTCAGGAAGAGCTCGACTTTCTCTCCAACCGGGCGATGGAGCCGAACGTCTTTTTCTCCGGCCGTTTCCTGGCGCCCGCCATGCCGCGGCTCGAAGACCGGCAGGTGAACTTCGCCCTGATCCGCGACCACAATGCGGGCCGCAGCCGCATGCGTTTTCTGCTGCCGTTTTCGGTCGACAAGCCCGGTTTTGCCGTCGGCCCGTCGATCATCCGCGGCTGGTCGAACAGCTTCGGCCCGCTCGGCACGCCGCTCGTCGACAGCGAGGATGCCGCCGAGACACTCGACAATCTCTTCGAGGGACTGACGGCGCGCGACCTCAATCTGCCCGGCATCGTGGTTCTGCCGGATCTGAGGCTGAACGGTATCTTCGTGCGCATGGTCAAGGCGGTGGCGCTCAGCCGCAATCTCCCCGTCACCGTCACCAATCCCTATTTGCGCCCGATGCTGCAGAGCGACGAAGAGGCGCCGGCCTATCTCGGCCGCACCATCTCTTCCTCGCATATGCGCGAGATGCGCCGCCAATGGCGTCTGCTGGAGGAACAGGGAACGGCGGTTTACGCCGTCGCCCGCCAGCCCCGCGAAATCCATATCCGCTTCGAGGAATTCCTGGCGATGGAAGCCGGCGGCTGGAAGGGCAAGCGGCGCAGCGCCCTCGTCACCGATCGCTATCATACCGCCTTCGCCCGCGAGGCGGTGTCCAACCTTGCCGCCGTCGACGCCGTGCGTATTCACACGATCGATCTCAACGGCAAGGCGATCGCCGCCATCGTCGTGCTGATGATGGGGGGCGAAGCCTATACCTGGAAAACCGCCTATGACGAGAACTATGCCCGCTATTCGCCGGGCAAGCTGCTGATGAGCGAACTCACCGAATGGCACCTCGACGACGCCAATATCGTCCGCTCCGATTCCTGCGCCGTCTCGGATCATCCGATCATGAGCCGCTTCTGGCAGGAGCGCGAGGAGATGGGAACGCTGGTGATCGGCCTGACGCAGAACAGCGACCGCGACATGCGCCAGGTCTCAGCCCAGCTTCACATGTACCGCAGCACCCGCAACATGGCGAAGATGCTGCGCGAAAAGATCATGTCGCTCGCCGGCCGGGGTTAAACTTCGCCAGCCGCCCTCTCGCGCAGCAGCCGGCGGATCACCTTGCCGGTGGTCGTCAGCGGCAAGGCATCGATGAATTCTACCTCGCGCGGATATTCGTGCATTGAAAGCCGTGTCTTCACCCATTCCCTGATATCGGCGGCCAGCGCCTGACTTGGCTGATGGCCTGGCGACAGCACGATATAGGCCTTGACGATCTCGGTGCGCACGGCATCGGGTTTGCCGACGGCGGCGGCAAGCTGCACGGCGGGATGGCCGATCAGGCAATCCTCGATTTCGGCCGGGCCGATGCGATATCCCGACGAGGTGATGACGTCGTCGTCGCGGCCTTCGAAGGTGACGTAACCATCGGCATCCTGCCGGCCGATATCGCCGGTGAGCAGCCAGCCTTTGGCGAATTTTCGCGCCGTCGCCGCCGCATCATCCCAATAGCCGAGGAACATGACGGGATCGGGACTGGCGATGGCGATCTGGCCCGGTTCGCCGACTGGCAATTCGACACCGGCCTCATCGACGATCGCCACGCGATGCCCCGGCACCGCCCGGCCGATGGCACCGGCCTCGGTCACGCCATAGGCAGCGCTCGACGAGAGCACGAAATTGCACTCCGTCTGGCCGTAGAATTCATTGACCGTGATGCCGAGCACGCGCTGCGCCCATTCATAGGTCTCGCGGCCGAGCGCCTCCCCGGCCGAGCCGATGGTGCGCAGCACCAGATCGTATTTCGAGCGCGGATCGGCAACCGATCGCATCAGCCTCAATGCCGTCGGCGGAATGAAGGCGTTGCGCACCTTCATCTCGGCCATGATGCGGTAGGCCATGTCGGCATCGAATTTCTGCGCCGGCGACGAGACGACGGGAACCCCGAGCAGAAGGCTCGGCAGCAGCGCGTTGAGCAGCCCGCCCGCCCAAGCCCAGTCGGACGGCGTCCAGACCTTGTCGCCCGCTTCCGGAAAACCCTCATGGGCAAACTGCATGCCGGGAATATGGCCGGGCAGGACACGGTGGCCATGCAGCGCACCCTTCGGCGGCCCCGTCGTTCCCGAGGTGAAAATCATCAACGCCGGATCGTCCGGGCCGGTCTCGACAGTGTCGAAGGCCGGGGAATGGCCGTCCACCAGTTCGCCGAAGCCGGCCGCATCGGTGCTCGCCCCGTCGATGCTGACGACATGCTTCAGCATCGGCAGGCGCTCGCGGATCCGGCGGATGCGTTCGAGACCGAAGCCATTGGTGACGACGGCGGTGACCCCTGCCGCCTTCAGCCGGTATTCCAGCGCCTCGACACCGAAGAGCAGCGCCAGCGGCAGCGCGATCGCGCCGGTCTTGTAGATCGCCACATGCGCGATCACCGTTTCGAAGGATTGCGGCAAGAGCAGCGCGACCCGATCGCCGCGTTTAATCCCAAGCGAAACCAGCGCATTTGCAAAGGCCGAGGACCGGTCGGCGAGGGCGCGATAGGTCAGACTGCGGTGATCGCCATCCGGGCTGAAATGTTCGAGGCAGACCTGATCGGGCGCCCTCGCCGCCCAGTCGTCGCTGACGGCGCGGCCGATATTGAAATCCTCGGGAATCCGCCACGAGAAATCGCGATAGAGATCGTCGTAGCGATCATGGGACGGCAGTATCATAGTCGAAATCCAATGAAATGCTGCACCAGCTAACACCTTGTGCTGCAATTGCGCAAGCGACCGGTCCTGAAGGCGATGACAGACCCGGTTTCAAAGCCCATCACGCATTGTTGTGCGCATCGCAGAACCGATTCTTCGCCGGGCGCCCTGCGACTTTGCCGGTTTCCGCGCTAGATCATGGAAAGCCGCCCGGGGGCATTGGATTGGATCATCGAATTCATCACGGAGTCGTTTCATGGAATATGCAAAATTTGGCAAGACCGGCCTCGAAGTCTCGAAAATCTGCCTCGGCTGCATGACCTTCGGCGATCCCGGCCGCGGCAATCATGCCTGGAGCCTGCGCGAAGAAGAAAGCCGGGCAATGATCCGGCAGGCGATCGACCTCGGCATCAATTTCCTCGACACCGCCAACACCTATTCCAACGGTTCCTCGGAAGAGATCGTCGGACGCGCCATAAAAGATTTCGCCAAGCGCGAGGACATCGTGCTGGCGACGAAAGTGTTCAACCGCATGCGGCCGGGCCCGAATGGCGCCGGCCTGTCGCGCAAGGCGATCTTCGACGAGATCGACAACAGCCTGCGCCGCCTCGGCACAGACTATGTCGACCTCTACCAGATCCATCGCTTCGACTATACGACGCCGATCGAGGAAACGCTTGAGGCGCTGCACGACGTCGTCAAATCGGGCAAGGCGCGGTATATCGGCGCCTCCTCCATGTATGCTTGGCAATTCGCCAAGGCGCTCTACGTCTCCAGGCTGAACGGCTGGAGCGAATTCGTCAGCATGCAGGACCACCTGAACCTGCTCTACCGCGAGGAAGAGCGTGAAATGCTGCCGCTCTGCGAGGATCAGAAGATCGCCGTCATCCCATGGAGCCCGCTTGCCCGCGGCCGCCTCACCCGCGACTGGGACGAGGCGACGGCGCGCAGCGAAACCGACGAATTCGGCAAGACGCTTTACACACAGTCCGTCGATGCCGACCGCAGAATCGTCGAGGCGGTGGCCCAGATCGCCAGGGCCCGCGGCATCTCCCGCGCCCAGGTGGCAACCGCCTGGATCCTGCAGAAGAGTGCCGTGACCGCCCCGATCATCGGCGCTTCCAAACCCAACCACCTCAGCGACGCGGTTGCCTCGCTCTCGGTCAAGCTCACCACCGAAGAAGTGGCCGCACTGGAAGCACCCTACATCCCGCACGCCGTCGCCGGCTTCAAATAGTCGCCGGCGGGTTCCGGCATTTGCCAAATCAGTTCCCTCTCCGTCGACGCGGAGAGGGATATCGAAACCGCAACTTCCCGAAATTATGTCCGGCTTCCGGGATCGAGCTGCCGGCGCATCGTCACCAGAAACTGCTCGGCAAGCGCCCGGTCCTCGACCGCACGGGCGAGGATGACGGCGCCCATCATCGAGGAGAGGGTGGTGGCGGCATTGGCGCGGCGTTCCTCTTCGCTCTTTCCGGGAACGATATCGGCGAGCGTGTCGACCAGCACGGAGAGCCCGTCGCTGAAGACCGCGCGCACCGCACCGCGGCTGCGGCTCACCTCCTGGATCAGCGTCGCAAAGACGCAGCTGCCGCCCGGATCGTCGACCGTGCGCCAGTGGATATAATGATCGAGAAGCGATTCCAGCGGCCGGTCGGGAGAATTGGCGATATGCTCCTTCCAGCGCGTTTCGACCTTGTCGATCAGCTTACGGCTGACCTCCAGCGCCAGCTCGTCCTTCGAAGCGAAATGCCCGTAAAAACCGCCATGCGTCAGCCCCGCCGCCTTCATGATGTCGGCGACGCCGACCCCGTCGAAACCGTTCTCGCGAAAGAGCACGCCGGCAACGCCCAGGATTTTCTCTCGGTTTTCGGCAAATTTCTCGCGGCTGACCCGCATTTTCATCTCCAGAAATAGTCACTTGACAAAATATATGACGTCCATCATGAATACGCAAGAAATATGATGACCATCATGTAAATCAGGCCTCTATTCTCCCGAAACCGAATCCAACGGAATTTCGCCCATGGTCTCTACAGCCCTTGCCTCTACCCTTGCCCGGCGTAACATCCACTACGGCTGGGTCGTTGTCGCCGCAACCTTTCTCACCATGCTGGTCACGGCCGGCGCCATGGGCGCACCCGGCGTGCTCATCAAGCCGCTGCAGGACGAGTTCGGCTGGGAGACCTCGCAGATTTCCTCGGCCCTTGCCATCCGCCTGATCCTGTTCGGTTTCATGGGCCCGTTCGCCGCCGCCTTCATGAATTATTTCGGCGTGCGCAAGGTCATCGTCTTCGCCTTAGCGCTGATCGGCGCCGGCTTTATCGGTTCGCTGTTCATGACCACGCTGTGGCAGCTGCTGCTGCTCTGGGGCATCGTCGTCGGCTTCGGCACTGGCCTGACGGCCATGGTGCTCGCCGCGACGATCTCCACCCGCTGGTTCACCAAGCATCGCGGCCTTGTCGTCGGCATGCTCTCGGCGAGTTCGGCCACCGGCCAGCTCGTCTTTCTGCCGCTGATGGCGGAGCTGACGCAGCGCTACGGCTGGCGCTCGACGGTGTTTTTCGTCTGCGCCATGATCATGGTCGCAGCCCTTGCCGTGCTGGCCTTCATGCGCGACCGGCCGGCCGACCTCAACCTGCCCGCCCTCGGCGAAACGCATGTAACGCCGCCGCCGGCAGGCACCTCTCTCGGCGTCGCGCTGATGACGCCGATCACTGTGCTCAGGGAAATCTCCAGGACATCGACCTTCTGGATCCTGTTTGCCACCTTCTTCATCTGCGGTCTCAGCACCAACGGCCTGATCCAGACCCATTTCGTCACCCTCTGCGGCGATTTCGGCATCGTGCCGGTGGCCGCCGCCAGCGTGCTCGCCGTCATGGGCATCTTCGATTTCTTCGGCACGATCGGCTCCGGCTGGCTCTCCGACCGCTTCGACAATCGCTGGCTGCTGTTCTGGTATTACGGTCTGCGCGGCCTGTCGCTGCTCTACCTGCCCTTCAGCGACTTCAGCTTTTACGGCCTCTCGATCTTTGCCGTCTTCTACGGCCTCGACTGGATCGCCACCGTGCCGCCGACCGTCAAGATCGCCGCCGACCGCTTCGGCCGCGAAAAGGCCGGCCTCGTATTCGGCTGGGTCTTTGCCGGCCATCAGCTGGGCGCGGCTACCGCCGCCTATGGCGCCGGCCTGTCGCGCACGGAGCTTTCGAGCTATCTGCCCGCCTTCTTCGCCGCCGGCGCCTTCTGCCTGCTGGCCTCGATCCTGGCGATCACGCTGAAGAAATCCGGCCTGAGCGCCCCGGCGCCTGCTGGCGCCCATTGACATTAGAAAGCGTCCGGCCTCGACACGAGGCCGGATCTCTCTACCGGATCAGTCTGATAACTTCGCTTGCCCGTCTTGCGCGTGCGGGCGCTCGCATGTTAGACAGCCGCCCGTTCACTCCGTTGCCCCATTGGCGGAATTGGTAGACGCGCTCGACTCAAAATCGAGTTTCGAAAGAAGTGCTGGTTCGACCCCGGCATGGGGCACCAGCCTCCGCTCTGTGAGCTTCGGCTCGGCGAGCCGAAGCTCACAGAGCGGAGGCTGTCGCGCCGCAGTTCCGTCAGGAACGAAGGCGGACTGGTTCGATGGCGCTCCGGTCAGCAACACCATCATCTCGAAATTGAGCTGTGCCTCCGCATCGGCAAACTGACGCGGAGGCTCGCAACGAATTCGCATCCGAAAAAACTACTTGTTCTTCAGCAGCCACATCTTGCCGGCCATGGTGATGCCGTAGACGTCTTTTGCGCCGTCGTCATCGAGATGCCGCCGCTCGAGGAAACCCGGTTCCTTCAGCTCGCCCAGCGTCTTGGCGGTGACCGATTTGATTTTCTGGGGCCGCTCTTTCCAACGGTCGTTTTTCGCGTAGGTTACCGTCGCGTTCTGATGCGTCCATTTATTGGCCGGCTGAGGGTAAAGGTCTCCATCCCTGGCGAGTTTCAGTGCGGCGATCTGGGACGGCGTAAGTTCAATCATACTCGAAAATCCTGTGCAGGCGGTGTTTGCGCTGGGAATGCGCTTCTACCAAAGGCGTGCTCATAACACCGACGGACGCGTTTCACCACTGCAATGAGGCCATAGGCGCCATGAAAGGCGAAAACCCGGCTCTTTGAACCGGGCTTCGTCTTTGTTTCGGATTGTTCGTTAGTTGCAACGCCGGACGGTTTTGGTCACTTCGCCGTCGTCGGTCTGGCGGGTCACGCTTCTGGTTTCGCAGCCATTGTCGCGATAGCGGCGGTGTTCGCGTTCGCGCACCGCGCCGAAAGTAACGCCACGCTCGCTGATGGTGATGCCGGGTCTGACCCGCTCATGACGATAACCGTCATCATAGGAACGTTCCCTGACATAGACGCTGTCGGCGAGAACAGGCGCTGCAAACGAGCAGGCGGCAAGGGCCGCCACAGTACAATTCAGGATGATCTTCCGCATGTCGTTTCTCCTTTCTGGATGAAAGGCCAACGAGACAAGACGCAACTGGTTCCAACATCATCGGCCGCCCGACCGTGCCGCAGACGACAGCAGACGAGTTCTGCGCCTCATCGCAACGATTGAGAACAACGCACCGCCATCCGCCAAATCGACTGTTTAATTTTGCCTGCACTTCGTACAGAGTGGCCGCCGCTATCACAGGAAGGGTCGGACGTGCATCAGGAAGTAGGGCTCATCGCGACGGTTGCCGTCAGTTTCGTTTTCGCGGCGATCCTGGGTTATGGCGCCGACCGGCTGCGGCTGCCGCCGCTGGTCGGTTACCTGATGGCCGGCATCCTGATGGGGCCGTTCACGCCGGGCTTCGTCGCCGATACCGCCCTTGCCGGCCAGCTCGCCGAAATGGGCGTCATTCTGCTGATGTTCGGCGTCGGCCTGCATTTTTCCGCCTCCGACCTGCTCGCCGTGCGGGGGATCGCCGTGCCGGGCGCGATCGGGCGGATTATCCTCGCCACCCTGTTGGGCATTGGCCTTTGCAAACTCTGGGGCTGGAGCCTCGGCGCCGGCATCGTCCTCGGCCTCAGCCTGTCGGTGGCCAGCACCGTCGTTCTGCTGAAGGCGCTGGAGGAGCGCAATCTCGTCAACGCGCCAAGCGGGCGCGTCGCCGTCGGCTGGCTGATCGTCGAGGATCTGGTGATGGTGCTGGCGCTGGTGCTGCTGCCGGCGCTCGCCGAGCTTCTCGGCGGCAACGCCGCCGCGACCACCAATCACGGCCTCGGAGAACTTTCCCTGGCGCTGACGATCGGCCTGACGCTCCTGAAGGTGGCGGGTTTCGCCGCCATGGCGATCTTCCTCGGTCCGCGCATCGTGCCCTGGCTGCTGACGATGATCGCCCGCACCGGCTCACGCGAACTGTTCACGCTGACGGTGCTGGCGATCGCGCTCGGCATCGCCTTCGGCTCGGCGGCAATCTTCGGCGTCTCCTTTGCGCTCGGCGCCTTTTTTGCCGGCGTCGTCATGAGCGAATCCCAGCTCAGCCACAGGGCGGCGGCCGACTCGCTGCCGCTGCAGAACGCCTTCTCCGTGCTGTTCTTCGTCTCCGTCGGCATGCTCTTCGACCCGTCTATCCTGGTGCGCCAGCCGCTGGCGGTGATCGGCGCGCTGGCGCTCGTCATCCTCGGCAAGGGCATCATCACTTTCGCGATCGTCATGCTGCTGCGCTATCCGATCGGCCTGGGGCTGACATTGGCCGGCGGTCTTGCCCAGATCGGTGAGTTCTCCTTCATCCTCGCCGGCCTCGGCGTCTCGCTCGGGCTGCTGCCGCATGAGGGCCAGGATCTGATCCTTGCCGCCGCGATCCTGTCGATCACGCTCAACCCGATCGTGATCCTGGCGACCGACGGGTTGAAGAAATTTGCCCATGCAAAATGGCCCTCCCTTTGGGAAAGCTACGGCAGGAAGCGGCAGAAAGCGCTCGGCAAGGAGCTGGAGAAGATCAGGGCGCTCGGCGAGGAGCGCGAGCGCGAGCATCAGCTTAAAATGCAGCAGCTGATCGAGACTTTTCCGTTGTTCTCCGAGGTCGACGAAGACGCGCAGGAGGAACTGCTGCTGCTGTTCAAGGCGAAATCCGCTCCACCAGGCGAACGCGTTATCCGCCGCGGCGACCGCGGCGACGGCATGTATTTCATTTCTTCGGGGGCGGTGGAAGTCCGGCTCGCGAGCGGCGCGATCCGCCTGGAACCCGGCGCCTTCTTCGGCGAAATGGCGCTCTTGAGCGGCGGACGGCGCACCGCCGACGTCATCGCCGTCGACTTCTGCCAGTTCGAGGTGCTCGAACGGCGCGACTTCAACATGTTCATGTCGCGTCATCCCAATCTGCGCGCCGCCGTCAGCGAAATGGCCCAGAAGCGCACTGAAATGAACGACCTGCGTCAGCAGTGGGAAAAGTCGATGGACCTCTCCTGACGCAACACCGATGCATGTCTCGGAATTGCGATAAAGCATGTCGCGCAAAAGTGTGCCGCGGTTTTTCCCAGGCAAAGCGGGAAGCGCTTTTGCCGCAACGACATGCTTGAAAACAAAGGCCTAAAGCGCGTCGCATGAATCAAGTTTGACGCGACGCGCTTTAGCGCGATCGCCTCAGCCGGCCGGCCAATAGCCGTCGGCGCGGAAATCCTCCGGGATCGGGTCGAGCCGCGACAGGCTCTCGGCTGCGAAATCGATCTGCAGCGACAGATATTTAAGCGACGCCAGCATCGGCACGCCGGTCGCAAATTCCCGGATGCGCGACGGATGATAGCCGCTCTCGCTCAGCCGCCGCGCCGCCTCGCGGCGCACATCGTCCCGGCTCGGCCTGCCGCCCTCTTCGGGCCGCTCAGCCATCTGCGCGGCCTGCCCGCGGCCGCCTTCGATCACTTTGAACATTTCACGCCACCCTGCACGTCGCCCCACATCAGCTGGCGCATGATGTCGTCCGCCCACATTTTCGGCATCATGCTCTGAGACAGCTTGCTGCAGAATGGCCGATTCGCCATCCCGTGAAATCTTGGGAGAGGCGGCGAGGCCCCGCATCACGAAATTTTTAGGCGGCGGGTGGCACGAAGGACACGGGCGAGCATTTACAGCGCCACGCATGGCCCCTAAAGCTTTTTGCACCGCAACAGGAAGGGAATGGAATGCTTCGCAGACTTTACGACTGGACCATGTCTCTGGCCGCGCGCAAATCGGCCGAAGTCTGGCTCGCCGTCATCGCCTTCGTCGAAAGCTCCGTCTTTCTCGTCCCCGCCGATGTGCTGTTCCTGCCGATGGCGCTTGCCAAGCCGGAACGCTCCTATCGCTACGCGCTGATCGCGACCATCGCTTCCGTGCTCGGCGGCATCGCCGGCTGGGCGCTCGGCTTTTACGCCTTTGAGACGGTGGCGCGGCCGGTTCTCGAATTCTACGGCAAGCTCGACGCCTTCGAAGACATGAAGGCCTATGTCACCTACGAGTGGATCCTGCTGCTGCTCGTTACATCGGGTCTTGCGCATCTGCCGCCGATCAAGATCGTCACGATTCTCTCCGGCGTCATTCACGTCAATCTGGGTCTTTTCATTGTTTCGGCGATTGTTGCACGCGGCGCGCGTTTCCTCTTCCTCGCCTGGCTGCTGCGCCGCTACGGCGAGCCGATCCGTGATTTCATCGAGAAGCGCCTCGGCCAGATCGTCGGCATCGGCGCCACTACGGTGATTGTGCTATATGTCGGCTACCGCTCTTTCGCTCACTAAAGCATTTCGTTTTTCTTCGAATACCGAAATGCTCTATCTCTGTAATTTTATGCAATTCCGGACGCAAAAACAAAGAGCTAAAGCGCGAGGAGCGAATCTGAAAGATCGCGACGCGCTTTAAGCCAAACTCTCGCGGAGTTCCGCCATGACTGCCACCGCCTCGCCTCTCGCCCGCCCCGGCTTCGTCTATTCCATATTGCTCGCCATCGGCATGGCGGCGGCAGTCGGCACGGCGCTTGGTTTCCAATATATCGGCGGCTATATTCCCTGCGCGCTCTGCCTGCTGCAGCGCCAGCCTTACTATTACGCCATCCCGATCGCCATCCTCGCCGCTATTTCCGAGCTCGTCGGCCTGCCGAACTGGATCACCCGCGCGCTCATTCTCGCCGCCGGCATGCTGATGCTGGTGACGGCCGGCATGGGCGTCTATCACGCCGGCGTCGAATGGCATTTCTGGCCCGGCCCGTCCACTTGCTCGACCACCGCAAGCAGCATGACGACCAATGCCGGCGATCTGCTCGGCGAGCTCAACACGATCAAGGGCCCGTCCTGCACCGATGCGGCGCTGCGGGTGCTCGGCCTGTCCTTTGCCGGCTGGAACGTGATTGCCGGAATCCTGCTTGCCGCCTTCGCTTTTGTCGGCGTTCGCAAGGCGGCCTAAGACGGCTTGCTCAGGGCTGCAGTTCGGTATCCCAGTAGAGATAGTCGAGCCAGCTGTCGTGCAGATAGTTCGGCGGAAACAGCCGGCCGTTATTGTGCAGATCCTGCACCGTCGGCTGATAGGGCTTCTGCGCCGGGAACATGCCTGCCTGCTTGGGAAGCTTGCTGCCCTTGCGCAGATTGCAGGGCGAGCAGGCGGCCACGACATTCTCCCAGGTCGTCTCGCCGCCATGGGCGCGCGGGATGACGTGATCGAAGGTCAGATCGTCATGGGCGCCGCAATACTGGCATTCGAACCGGTCGCGCAGGAAGACGTTGAACCGGGTGAAAGCGGGATTGCGGGACGGCTGAACATAGGTCTTGAGGCACACGACACTCGGAAGCCGCATCGAAAAACTCGGTGAGGAAACCGAATGTTCATACTCTGCGATGATGTTCACACGGTCGAGAAATACCGCCTTGATCGCGTCCTGCCAGGACCACAGCGACAAGGGGTAATAACTCAGCGGCCGGTAGTCAGCGTTCAGGACGAGCGCTGGCAGGGCCTGGGGGGAGACTGCAATCGTCAAGGGACTCTCCTGATCGATTCGGCATCTGCACCTGTATATTAGGCCGGTTGTTACAGGATTGTGAAGTCCAATAAATTCAGAGGATAAAGGCAATTTGAAGAGTATCGCCGATCAGCCGGTCGGCACCATGTCGCGGCGCGTTTTCGTGGCGTAATAGGCCCAGAAAAGCCGTGCCGCCACCGAGCGCCATGGCGACCAGGCTTCCGCCAGCGCGGTCAGCGCCTTTGCCTCGGGCCGTGCCGCGAGACCGAATGCCGCACCGACGGCACTCTGCAGCGCGACGTCGCCGGCCGGGAAGACATCGGCATGGCCGCCGCAGAACATCAGATAGACCTCCGCCGTCCACGGACCGACGCCCTTCAGCGCGGTGAGTTCGCCAAGCGCGTCTTCGGGCGGCTTCAGGCAGAGCCCGGCAAGATCGAGCTGGCCGGAGGCAACGGTTTCGGCGATCCGCGACAGGGTATCGGCCTTGGCGCGCGACAGGCCGAAGTCGCGCCAGGCTTCGGCGTGAAGCAGCGCGTAGCCTTCGGCGGTCAAGAGGCCGTCGGCCGGCTGCATCCGCCGCCAGATCGCCTCGGCGCTGGCGCGCGACACCATCTGCGAGACGATGATGTGGGCAAGGCCGGCAAAACCCGGTTCGCGCAGCCGCAGCGGCACAGGCCCGGCCTCCGCCGCGATCGGCACAAGCCGCGGATCGAGACGGAGCAGCGCTTCGAGCCCTTGCCTGACGTCGTCTTCGTTGCGGATGATCTGCACATCGCCTCGCAGTGGTTCGAAACCCAAATCCATGGCAGAAGAAAGCATGACCACGAGCGAGCGTCAAAAACCTGTCTTTCGTTTTGCGCCGAGCCCCAACGGGCAGCTGCATCTCGGTCATGCCCTCTCGGCCCTCCTGAACCGCGACATGGCGGAGGCCGAGCATGGCCGCCTGCTGCTGCGCATCGAGGATATCGACCAGACGCGCTGCACGCCCGAGTTCGAGGCCGGCATCCTCAGGGATCTCGACTGGCTGGGGGTCGGCTGGGAAAGCCCGGTGCGGCGGCAGTCGGAACATTTCCCCGAATATCAGGCGGCACTGCACACGCTGATCGACCGCCGACTGGTCTATCCGGCCTTCCTGACGCGCGGCGAGGTGAAGACGCGCGTCACCGCCTATGAGGCGGCCGGTAAATCCTGGCCGCGCGATCCCGACGGCACGCCGCATTATCCCGCCAACGATCGCGAGCGGCCGGAAGACGAATGGCTAGAGATGCTGGCCTCGGGAAAGAAACATGCCTGGCGGCTCGATATGCGCAAGGCGCTCGACCTGATCGGCGAGCTCTTGTTCTGGACCGAAACCGGCGACGGCAGATCGGGCGAGATCGCCGCCGAGCCGGAAGTCTGGGGCGACGTCATCCTGTCGCGCTCGGACGCCCCGTCGAGCTATCATCTCTCCGTGGTGGTCGACGATGCGCTCCAGGGCGTCACCCATGTGGTGCGCGGGCTCGACCTCTTCCACGCGACATCGGTGCACCGGCTGCTGCAGGTGCTGCTCGGCCTGCCGCAGCCTGTCTATCATCATCATCGCCTCATTCTCGATGCTGCCGGCCGCAAGCTTTCGAAAAGCGACGGCGACAGCGGGCTTGGCGACCTGCGCGCCCGCGGCATGTCAGGGCCCGATATTCGCCGCCTTGTCGGGCTCTGATGGCCTTTCGACCCGCTGCCTGCCGACAATCGAAAGCGTGTGGGAAAACATCCGGAAAACACGGAATTTGATCAGCGCCGCATTGATCTCGGCGCCGATGATGAAGATGACGCCGACCATATAGAGGAAGATCAGCACGATCATGACCGAGGCGAGACCGGCATAGGTTGCGGTGTAGTTGGCGAAGGTCGCCAGATAATAGGCAAAGATCAGCGCCCCGGCAAGCCAGAGCAGCAGGGTCAGCAGTACGCCCGGAATGACGTCGAAGACCCGCCGTTTGCCGGCCGGCAGCCAGAGATGCATGACCAGCAGCCCGACGGTCAGCACCACAAGCGTGCCGTAGATGCGCCAGCTGAAAACGATCTCGAGTGTATCGGCAAACAGCGGAAACCAATTCCTGGCATAATCGAGCGCCAGCGGCACGGCGACCAGCAGGATGCTGATTGCCGCAAAGATGATCACCGCGATCAGCACATAGCCGAGGCTGGCGAGGCGGGTGAAATACCACGGCCGCGTCTCCTGCACCCGGTAGGCGCGGTTGAGCGAGATGCGCAGCGCCTCGACGCCGTTCGAGGCGAAATAGGCGGCCGCCAGCACCGAGATCGTCAGCAGCCCGCCGCGCGGAATGGTCAGCACCTGCAGCACCTGGTCGGCGAGCGGCTTGGCGATCGCTTCCGGCCAGGTGTCGAAGATCAGATGGATGGCGGTCGAGGAAAATTGATCGGCGCCGAGGAAGCTTGCCAGCGCCGTGCCGAAGATCAGGAAGGGGAAAACCGCAAGCAGGCTCGACAGCGCCACATGGCTCGCCATGGCGAAGCCGTCATCCTCGACCATGTGACAGATCGCGTCATAGACCACGTCGTAGATCGTGCGCAGCGCCTTCGGCATTCCGTCCCCGGCTTTCCAGATTGTATCATCTGGCCGAATATGGGAAACGAGTCCCATTTTGTACAGGAATCATTCCATGGCGGCAGAGCGCAGCATCGTCGTGACCGGATGCTCGTCCGGTATCGGCGCTCATTGTGCGCGGGCGCTGAAAGCCGACGGCTGGCGCGTCTTCGCGACGGTGCGCAAACCGGAAGACCTGCCGGGCTTGGAAGCGGACGGCATCGAAGCCTTGCTGATGGACTATGCCAGGAGCGAGACGATTTCCGATCTCGTCGGCGCGGTGCTGGAACGCAGCGGCGGCCGCATCGATGCGCTCTTCAACAATGGCGCCTACGGCCAGCCGGGCGCCGTCGAGGATCTTTCGACGGCAGCGCTGCGCGCCCAGTTCGAGGCGAATTTCTTCGGCTGGCATGAACTGACGCGGCAGGTGATTCCGGCGATGCGCAGGCACGGCCGGGGCCGGATCGTGCAATGCTCGTCCATTCTCGGCGTCGTGCCCTATCGCTATCGCGGCGCCTACACCGCTTCCAAATTCGCGCTCGAAGGCCTCAGCATCACGCTGCGCATGGAGCTGCAGGGCAGCGGCATCCATGTGAGCCTGATCGAGCCGGGGCCGATCGCCACACGTTTCACCGCCAACGCGCTCGCAAAGATCAAGGAGCATATCGACCTTGAGAATTCGCCGCACGCGGCCGACTATGTCAGGCAACTGGCAAGACTCGATGGATCCGGCCCAGTCAGCCGCCACAAGCTCGGCCCGGAAGCGGTCTATTCCGTCTTGAAGCACGCATTGAACTCGAAAAATCCAAGGCCACATTATCCTGTAACGACACCGGCTAAACAGGGCATGTTCCTGAAGCGGCTGCTTCCGGCAGACCTCTTCTACCGCCTGATGCGCTGGACGGACTGAGAAAGCTGAATGCCATGTCCACGGTCACCTATATCCTTGCGATCATCGTCATGGGCCTCGTCGCCCTCGTGCTGATCCGCGGCCTCTTCAACATGATGAAGGGCGGCGACGCCAACCGTTCCAACAAACTGATGCAGCTTCGCGTCCTGCTACAGGCCATCGCCGTCATCCTGATCATGCTGACACTCTGGATCACCGGCGGCGGCCGGCCGACGTGAGGAACCGTGGGAGGGCATTTTTGATGATGGACAGAAATGAAGGAGGAAAGGTGAGCGCCGGCTTGAGGAAGCACCTCGACGCGGTGTGCGTCAGTATGCCGGGGCGAGTTTGGCTAAAAGGCCAACCCCACCCTCCGTCATCCTCGGGCTTGACCCGAGGATCCATCCCCGTAGCCGCTGATGGATGCGGTGTGGATGCTCGGGTCAGGCCCGAGGCTGTCCGGTTCGTACCAACGGCTGTCCCTCACCCTAACCCTCTCCCCGTAAAAAACGGGGAGAGGGGACGCGCCCTGCGAGACGTTGGCGAGGGACGGAGAGGCTGCGGCATGTCCCCTTCTCCCCGTTTTACGGGGAGAAGGTGGCGGCAGCCGGATGAGGGGCGTGGTGAGACGCCGCCCGACGCGGTTGCTCTCTACGCACGGGCAAATTTGGCGAAAATGCCAACCCCACCTTCCGTCATCCTCGGCCTTGAGCCGAGGATCCACGCCGCGGCCGCTGACGCATGCGGTGTGGATGCTCGGGTCAAGCCCGAGCATGACGGAGGATGGGGTGGTTCAGCCCTCCCGACCACCGGCGGTGCAGCATGGTAAAGCTCAACAAGATCTACACCAAAACCGGCGACGACGGCACAACCGGGCTGGTTGCCGGCCCGCGCCGGACGAAGGACGATCTGCGCGTCGAGGCCTATGGCACGATCGACGAGGCCAATTCCGCGATCGGCCTGGCGCGGCTGCACACATCAGGCCTGCCCGAACTCGACGCCATGCTGATGTCGATCCAGAACGATCTCTTCGATCTCGGTGCCGATCTTGCCACCCCCGATACCGGCGAGCCGCCGGCCTATGAACCGCTGCGGATCGTCGAGACGCAGATCGACCGGGTGGAGCGCGATATCGACCGGTTGAACGCCGGCCTGGAGCCGCTGAAATCTTTCGTCCTGCCGGGCGGCAGCCCGGCCGCCGCGCAGTTGCATCTGGCCCGCACGATTGCGCGTCGCGCCGAACGTCTGATGGTGGCGCTGGCCCGCACCGACGGCGAAATCGTCAGCGAACCGGCGAGAAAATATGTCAACCGGCTCTCCGATTTCCTCTTCGTCGCCGCACGTCATGCAAATGACCGGGGCCAAGCGGATGTGCTTTGGGTTCCGGGAAAAAACAGATAGGCTTGCCGCGATCACGATCGCCGGGGGGCCGGATGTTCATACCATTTCACGACGCCAATACGCTGAAACATATCAAGGTCCAGTGGGTGACGCTCTCGCTGATCGCATTGAATGTCGCGGTCTGGCTCTTGACCAGCCTGGAGAGCGAGCAGGCAGCCCAGGCAACGATCGTCGGGCTCGGCTATATCCCGGCGATCGCCTTTGGCGACGCGGTGCTGGCGCAGGGGCTGGAAATCGTGCCGGAGCCGCTGACTTACCTCACCTATGCCTTCGTCCATTCCGGCTTCTGGCATCTGGCCTCCAACATGATCTTCCTCTGGGTTTTCGGCGATAATGTCGAGGACGCGATGGGACATCTGCGCTTCCTGATTTTCTATCTGCTCTGCGCGGCCGCCGGCGCGCTCTGCCACGGCCTGCTGACCATGACCTCGCAAGCGCCGCTGGTCGGCGCCTCGGGGGCGATCTCCGGCGTGGTTGCCGCCTACGTCATGCTGCATCCGCGCGTCAGGGTCTGGGTGCTGGTATTCTTCCGTCTGCCGCTGCCCCTGCCGGCCTTCGTGCCGCTGCTTTTATGGATCGGCCAGCAGTTTTTCATGCTGGCGATCGCACCCGACGGCGACGTGTCCTGGGGCGCCCATGTCGGCGGCATCCTTGCCGGGGCTGTCCTGATCCTGGTGCTGCGCCGACAAGGTGTGCCGCTCTTCGACCGGGAAATCGTCACGCCCCGGGCTGTGAAAAGTGATGCCGGCACCGGTCCGGCCATCAGCGCCGACGCCGCCGGGCGGAGGATTCAACGCCTTCCCTGGGGGCGGCGCCGACAAGAATATTGACGTGAACGTAAACGTTCATATATTGCCCGGCAAATCGCTCGCCGGCGACAGGGAAGCGTTGAATTTGGAGGAAAAGCGCGTATCCATGTCGCCATTCGACAAATGAAATGGCGCCCGAACGCGCATTTTCGCTGAAGCCAGTTTCTCCCGAAGGAAGGACCCCCATGAAGATTCTCGTGCCCGTCAAGCGCGTCGTCGACTACAACGTGAAGATCCGGGTGAAGCCGGATGGTTCCGGTGTCGAGCTTGCCAATGTGAAGATGTCGATGAACCCGTTCGACGAGATCTCGGTGGAAGAGGCGCTGCGTCTGAAGGAGGCCGGCAAGGCTGAGGAAGTGGTGGTGGTGTCGATCGGCCCTGCGAAGGCCGAGGAGACGCTGCGCACGGCGCTTGCCATGGGTGCCGACCGGGCGATCCTGGTCGAGACCGACGATGCCGTCGAGCCGCTGGCGGTCGCCAAGATCCTCAAGGGTGTGGCCGATGCCGAACAGCCGGGATTGATCATCGTCGGCAAACAGGCGATCGACGATGACAGCAACCAGACCGGCCAGATGCTGGCGGCCCTGCTCGGCACCGCCCAGGCGACCTTCGCCTCGAAGATCGAGATCGAAACCTCAGGTTCTGGGGGCAAGGCAACCGTGACCCGCGAGGTCGATGGCGGTCTGCAGACGATCGAGATCAAGCTGCCGGCGGTGATCACCTCGGATCTGCGTCTCAACGAACCGCGTTATGCCTCGCTGCCGAACATCATGAAGGCGAAGAAGAAGCCGCTCGACAAGAAGAGCCCGGCCGATTTCGGTGTCGACACGACGCCGCGGCTGAAGGTGCTGAAGACCGAGGAACCGTCGGGCCGCAAGGCCGGCGTCAAGGTCAAGTCTGTGGCCGAGCTGGTCGACAAGCTCAAGAACGAAGCCGGCGTGCTTTAAGGCAGGAAAGAGAGAACACCATCATGACCATTCTTCTTCTGGCCGACCACGACAATGTCAGCCTTTCCGACCAGACCGCCAAGGCGCTGACGGCAGCGACCCAGATCGGCTCCGACATTCATGTTCTCGTCGCCGGCAAGGGCGCCAAGGCTGCGGCCGATGCCGCCGCCAAACTCACCGGCGTCTCCAAGGTACTGCTGGCCGAAAGCGACGAACTTGCCAACAATCTGGCCGAACCGCTTGCCGACCTGATCGTCTCGCTCTCCGCCAGCTACGACACGATCCTCTCGGCCGCCACCTCGGTCGGCAAGAACGTGCTGCCGCGGGTCGCCGCCCTGCTCGATGTCGCCCAGGTCTCGGAGATCATCGAAGTGATCTCATCCGATACCTTCAAGCGGCCGATCTATGCCGGCAATGCCATCCAGACGGTGCAGGCAAGCGATGCCAAGAAGGTCATCACCGTGCGCACCGCCTCGTTTGCCTCGGCATCTGAAGGCGGTTCGGCGACGGTGGAGGCAATCCCGGCAATCTCCAATCCGGGTCTGTCGCGTTTCGTCGGCGATGCGCTGTCGGCCTCCGACCGTCCGGAGCTGACCTCGGCGAAGATCATCCTTTCCGGCGGCCGGGCGCTCGGTTCTGCCGAGAAGTTCAGGGAGGTCATCCTGCCGCTTGCCGACAAGCTCGGCGCTGCCGTCGGTGCATCCCGTGCGGCCGTCGATGCCGGTTATGCGCCGAACGACTGGCAGGTCGGCCAGACCGGCAAGGTCGTCGCGCCGCAGCTCTATATTGCCGCCGGCATCTCCGGGGCGATCCAGCATCTGGCCGGCATGAAGGATAGTAAGGTGATCGTCGCCATCAACAAGGACGAGGAGGCGCCGATCTTCCAGGTTGCCGACTACGGCCTCGTCGCCGATCTGTTCGAGGCCCTGCCGGAACTGGAAAAGGCGCTCTGAACACGTCGCGCGAAGACCGAAAGCGCGAGAAGCGAATCTAAAAGATCGCGGCGCGCTTCAAACGCGCCAAATGCCTTTCTTTCGCACTTGCGAATGACTGGAAAATTATCTTTTATCGGTCTACTACTGCTGCCGGGCGATCCTTCGTCCGGCAGCATGCTAAAAAATGCGGCAGCGCGGGGGCGAATGCCGTGCGGGGGTTTGGAGATGAATGCGGTGTTGAAGAATATTGGGATTATCGGTGCCGGCCAGATGGGCTGCGGCATCGCGCATGTTTCGGCCGCCGCAGGTTACAGGGTTCACATCTACGATCTCTCGCAGGATCGCATCGAGTCCGGCCTTGCCACCATCAATGGCAACCTGGCCCGTCTGGTGACGAACGGCAAGATGACCGAAGAGGAACGCAAGTCGACCTTGTCGCTCATCACAGGCTCGTCCGATGTCAACGATCTCGCCCCGTCCGATCTCGTCATCGAGGCGGCCACCGAGGATGAGACGGTCAAGCGCAAGATCTATGCGCAGGTCTGTCCGGTCCTGAAGCCGGAAGCGCTGCTCGCGACCAACACCTCTTCCCTTTCCATCACCCGGCTTGCTGCCGCCACCGACCGCCCCGAACGCTTCATGGGCATTCATTTCATGAATCCGGTGCCGGTGATGAAGCTGGTCGAACTGGTGCGCGGCATCGCCACCGATGAGAAGACCTTCTCCGCCGCCAAGGAATTCGTCGGCACGCTGGAAAAGACCATCACCGTCGCCGAGGATTTCCCGGCCTTCATCGTCAACCGCATCCTGCTGCCGATGATCAACGAGGCGATCTACACGCTCTATGAAGGCGTCGGCACGGTCGACGCCATCGACACGGCGATGAAGCTCGGCGCCAACCATCCGATGGGACCGCTGCAGCTTGCCGATTTCATCGGCCTCGACACCTGCCTCTCGATCATGCAGGTGCTGCATGACGGCCTGGCGGACTCGAAATACCGCCCCTGCCCGCTGCTGGTGAAATATGTCGAAGCCGGCTGGCTCGGACGCAAATCCGGCCGCGGCTTCTACGACTATCGCGGCGAAGTGCCGGTCCCGACGCGGTAAGTAAGCAAGCATCACCAGAAAGGGCGAATGGACCCCACGCCCGTGACGTGCTTTCCTTGCCGTGAACGGGAGGAAACGCCATGTCGACTGAAACACCGATGTTCCTGCTGCAATGCTGCGTGCTTATCGGACTTGCCGGCGTTTTCCTCATCAGAGGAGATGGCGACTCCTGAGCGATAGCCTTACGACCCAATCACGCCCTTGATCAACGCCTTGGCATCGTCGCTGTCCCAGGCAGCCGGGCCGTTCATCGCCGAAATCAGGCATCCCTTGTCGTCGAGCAACAGCGTCACCGGCAGCCCCATGGCGAGGCCCTCCTTCTTCAGGCTGTTGAACACCGCAATCGTATTGTCGCGATAGAGCTGCAGCGCATCGACGCCGGTCTCGGCCAGGAAGGTCTTCGGCTTCTCGTCATCGCCGCTGTCGATATTGACGGGCACGACCTGGAACTTGTCGCTGCCCATCTCCTTTTCCAGCGCGTTCAGCGCCGGCATCTCCTCACGGCAGGGCACGCACCATGTCGCCCAGAGATTGAGGAGCACGGTCTTGCCGGCGAAATGATCGAGCGTCAGCGGCTTGCCGTCCGGGCCGTTGAAGGAGACCGCGGTCAGCTTGCGTGGCTCATAAGCGGCGACCATGGCGGCCACCTGCCCCTTCATCAGCGGCGTGACGCTGGCGATGCGATCCCGGGTCAGCTTGCATTCGGCCGACGCCGTTTCACCGCCACCATTGCCAATCCCCGTCTCCTTCACGTATACCGCTGCCGCACCGGCAACGACGCCCGCAACGGCCGCTATCGCGATCCATTTCACGGATGGCAGCCCGAGGGATTTCTTTGTCGTCATTTCATTCTCCAGGACATGCATTCAAGGCGGGCACCTTCATGGCCGACACCACGGATACCAAATCTTCAAACCAGATGTGGGGCGGACGCTTCGCCTCCGGCCCGGACGCGATCATGGAGGAGATAAATGCCTCGATCGGTTTCGACAAGAAGCTTTTCGCGCAGGATATCCGCGGTTCGATCGCCCACGCGACCATGCTCGCCCATCAGGGGATCATATCGGCCGACGATAAGGACAAGATCGTTCACGGGCTAAACACGATCCTGTCAGAAATCGAAAGCGGCAATTTCGAATTCTCGCGCCGGCTCGAAGACATCCATATGAATATCGAAGCGCGCCTGGCGACGCTGATCGGACCGGCGGCCGGCCGGCTGCACACCGCCCGCTCGCGCAACGACCAGGTGGCGCTCGACTTCCGCCTCTGGGTGAAGGAAGAACTCGAGAAGACCGAGAAGATGCTGACCGGCCTGATCGCCGCCTTCCTCGACCGTGCCGAAGAGCATGCCGAAAGCGTCATGCCGGGCTTCACCCATCTGCAGACCGCCCAACCCGTGACCTTCGGCCATCATTGCATGGCCTATGTCGAAATGTTCGGCCGCGACCGCTCGCGCGTGCGCCACGCCATCGAACATCTGGACGAAAGCCCGATCGGCGCGGCGGCCCTTGCCGGCACCGGTTATCCGATCGACCGCCATATGACCGCCAAGGCGCTCGGCTTCCGCGAGCCGACCCGCAACTCCATCGACACCGTCTCCGACCGCGACTTCGCCATCGAATTCCTGTCGATCGCCGCGATCGCAGGCATGCACCTGTCGCGCCTGGCCGAAGAGATCGTCATCTGGTCGACGCCGCAATTCGGTTTCGTGCGCCTCTCCGACGCCTTTTCGACCGGCTCGTCGATCATGCCGCAGAAGAAGAACCCGGACGCCGCCGAACTGGTGCGCGCCAAGACCGGCCGCATCAACGGTTCGTTGGTCGCCCTCTTGACGATCATGAAGGGCCTGCCGCTCGCCTATTCCAAGGACATGCAGGAAGACAAGGAACAGGTCTTCGACGCGGCCGAGAGTCTGGAACTGGCGATCGCCGCCATGACCGGGATGGTGCGCGACCTGACCGTCAACACCGCGCGCATGAAGGCGGCGGCCGGCTCCGGCTTTTCGACGGCGACCGATCTTGCCGACTGGCTGGTGCGCGAAGCGGGCCTGCCCTTCCGCGATGCCCATCACGTCACCGGCCGGGCCGTGGCGCTTGCCGAAAGCAAAGGCTGCGACCTTGCCGAACTGCCGCTATCCGACCTGCAGGCGATCCATCCTGATATCACCGACAAGGTCTACGACGTGCTGACCGTCGAAGCCTCGGTCGCCAGCCGCAAGAGCTTCGGCGGTACCGCACCCTCCGAAGTCCGCCGGCAGATCGCCTTCTGGCGCGCCCGCAACTGAGAGATATCGGGCGGCGCAAGCCGCCGCGGCTTGCCGCATAGGCGGCAAAGACCGTCCAACAATCAGGGTGCACAAGGCGGATAAACTTCGCTATGACAATGTCCATCAAAATGCCGCCGAAGAGGATATCCATGCAGAAGAGCTTGCCGCACCTCGTCCGCCTGACGGCGGTTCTCGCCGTCATCGGCCTTGCCGTTGCCGGATGCGGGCGCAAGGGCGATCTCGATCCGCCGAGTGCTGCGGCAACCAAGGAAGGTGACGTTTCCAAGCCGACGAAACAGCCGGGAACCGTCGACAAGCCCTTCCTTCTCGATCCTCTTCTTTAAGGCGTGAACCCGTGAACCATTTCGAATACCGCGACGGCGTCCTGCATGCCGAAAACGTCCCCGTTCCCGAGATCGCCAAGGCGGTCGGCACGCCCTTCTACATCTATTCCACAGCGACGCTGGAGCGCCATTTCCGGGTCTTCTCCGAAGCCTTCGCCGATATGGACTCCATGGTCTGCTACGCGATGAAGGCCAATTCGAACCAGGCGGTGCTGAAGACGCTCGGCCGCCTCGGCGCCGGCATCGACGTCGTCTCCGAAGGGGAGCTGCGCCGCGCGCTCGCCGCCGACATCCCGGCCAGCCGCATCATGTTTTCGGGTGTCGGCAAGACGCCGCAGGAGATGGATTTCGCTCTCGAGGCAGGCATTTACTGCTTCAACGTCGAATCCGAGCCCGAGCTTGAAATCCTCAACCAGCGCGCCGTCAAGGCCGGCACGAAAGCGCCGGTCTCCTTCCGCATCAATCCCGATGTCGATGCGAAGACGCATTCGAAGATCTCGACCGGCAAGAAGGAAAACAAGTTCGGCATCTCCTGGGAGCGTGCCCGCGCCATCTATGCCCATGCCGCCAAACTGCCGGGCATCGAGGTCACCGGCATCGACATGCATATCGGCAGCCAGATCACCGAATTGCAGCCCTTCGACGACGCCTTCAAGCTGCTGCACGATCTTGTCGCGACGCTGCGCGCCGACGGCCACACCATCGATCACGTCGATATCGGCGGCGGCCTCGGCATCCCCTATAAGGACGACAACAATCCGCCGCCGCTGCCGGACGCCTATGCGGCGATCGTCAAAAACCAGCTGCGCGGCCTCAACTGCAAGATCATCACCGAGCCCGGCCGCCTGATCGTCGGCAATGCCGGTATCCTGGTGACCGAAGTCCTCTATGTGAAGGACGGCGGCGAGAAGACCTTCGTCATCGTCGACGGCGCGATGAACGATCTGATCCGCCCGACCCTCTACGAGGCCTATCACGAGATCCGCCCGGTGACGATTTCGGCGGCGAACGCCCCGCGCATCCGCGCCGACGTCGTCGGCCCCGTCTGCGAGACCGGCGACTACCTGGCCCTCGACCGCGAGATGGCGATGCCGAAGCCCGGCGACCTGATGGCCGTCAGCACGGCCGGCGCGTATGGCGCGGTGCAGGCCGGCACCTATAACAGCCGGCTGCTGGTGCCCGAGGTTCTGGTCAAGGGCAACGATTTCCATACGATTCGCCCGCGCAGAACCTATGCAGAGCTGATCGGCCTCGACTCCGTTCCCGCCTGGCTCGACTAAGCAGCCATCACTTTTTGGCGAATAAACGTGAAAAGCCGGTATTGCCGGCCGCTCGCCCTCGCCTTCGCCACAAAGAGTGTTATCCTTGTCAGCCATGAGCGTATTGCCCTGCAATCGCCGGAAGCGCCCTCTGTTCCAGAACGCCAGATCGCGGAGACCGGACCGATGACAAGCCCCTCAAGGCAGAGGAAAGGTGCGTTTGCGCTCCGCCCCTCGCTTGCCCGGCTGGTGACGACAAAACGCCTGCTGGCGCGCGTGGTGCTGTTTTTCGAGCAGTTGCTGCCGCCCTTGGTGCCGGTCCTGGCAGTCGTCGCCTTTTATCTCTCGGCCTCCTGGTTCGGGGTCTTCCGCAGCGTGCCGGACTGGCTGCGCATCCTGCTGCTGATTGCCTTTGCCGCCGCCTTTCTCGTCTCGCTCCTGCCCTTGCGCAGCCTGCGCTGGCCGGGCGTCGCCGAAGCCGACCGCATGCTGGAAGAGCGCAACGGCCTGCCGCACCAGCCGGTCACCGTCCAGGAAGACGAACCGGCCTTCGATACGCCTTTCGCCCGGGCGCTCTGGCGCGAGCACCAGACCCGCATGGCCGAAAAGATCGCCGCCCTCGATGCCGGACTGCCGCGGCCGGATATCGCCGCGCATGACCGTTTTGCGTTGCGCGCCGTGCCGGCGCTGCTGCTGGTCACCGCCTTTGCCTATTCGCTCTCCATCAACGGCGGCGCGCTCGGCGACGCGTTTCAGGCAGCACCCGAGCAGGTAACGGTCGATCCGGCGGTGCGCATCGACGCCTGGGTGACGCCGCCCGCCTATACCGGCCGCGCCCCGGTCTACCTGACCGCCGACGGCAGCGAGCAGGCGCCGATCGGCATTCCGCAGTTTTCGGGCCTCACCGTTCGTGTCAGCGGCGGAAAGACAGCCGAAAAGGTCGTATTCCGCAAGGCGAACGGCCAGGCGCAGGATATCGCCGTGCAGGCGGACACCAAGCCGCAGCAGACGGCGGCAGGCGGCGAACAGCCGAAGACGGCCCCGGCCGGCCAGGCCTCCACCGGCCAGCCCCCCGCCAACCGGGCACTTGTTGCGCAGACGCATGTGATGAAGCTCGAAGAGAATGGCGCCCTCGAAGTCAACGGCCGCCGCTGGAGTTTCGATGTCCTCCCCGACAAGGCGCCGGAGATCGCCTTCGACGGTTTGCCGAAGCCCAGCATCAATGGCGCGCTCGAAATCGGCTTTACCGTCAAGGACGATTACGGTGTCCAGGAGGCGCATGCGGAGATCGTTCCTCTGGAAAACGATCCGACGGCGACGCCGCTCTATCCCTTGCCGGAATACCGGCTGGATATTCCCCGCCGCAACGCCCGCGACGCCAAGGGCGTGACCAGCCGCAACCTGACCGAACATCCGCTTGCCGGCAAGCGCGTGCGCGTGACGCTCGTCGCCAAGGATGGCGCCGGCCAGACCGGCCGCAGCCCGCCGCATGAGATGGTCCTGCCGTCGCGGCCCTTCAACGAGCCGCTTGCCGCGGCCGTCGCCGAGGAGCGGCAGGTTTTCGCGCTCGACACCCGCAAGATGCCGCAGGCGATCGCACTGAACGAGGCGCTGACCATCCGTCCCGAGGAGACCATCCCTAAGCTCACCAATTATCTGCTGCTGGAATCCGCCTTGACGCGCATGAAGCTCGCAAAAAGCGACGAAGCGCTGAAGGATACGGCTCAGTATCTGTGGGAGATCGCTCTCGGCATGGAGGACGGCGATCTTTCGCTTGCCGAGCGCAAGCTGCGCGAGGCTCAGCAGAAACTTGCCGACGCGTTGGACCGCAACGCGCCGGACGAAGAGATCAAGAAGCTGATGGATGAGCTGCGCAAGGCGATGCAGGACTATATGAGCGAGCTTGCCCAACGCATGCAGAACGCGCCGATGCAGCCGAACCAGAACGCCCAGAACATCCTGCGCCAACAGGATCTGGAACGGATGATGGACCAGATCGAGAATCTCGCCCGCTCCGGCAATCGCGACGCAGCCCAGCAGATGCTGTCGGAATTGCAGCGCATGATGAACAACCTGCAGGCCGGCCGGCCGCAGCGCGGCCAGCAGAGCCAGGAAAACAGCGAGGCCCGCAAGCAGATCGACAAGCTCGGCGAGATCCTGCGCGACCAGCAGAAGCTGATGGAACAGACCTTCCGCCTCGATCAGCAGCTCAGGGACCGCATGCAGCGCGGCGACATGGGCGAGAACGATCCGCTGCTCGACGAGATGAACCCTGGAGAGAACGGCGAGCCGCAGGATCAACAGCAGGGCCAGCAAGGCAAAGACGGGCAGCAGCCCTCCGACCAGATGACCGCCGAGCAGCTGCGCGAGGCGTTGAAGCAGCTGCGCACCCAGCAGGATGCGCTCGGCAAGCAGCTCGGCGAATTGCAAAAGAGCCTCGGCGAATTGGGCATGAAGCCCGGCCCCGGCTTCGGCCAGGCGCAACGCGAGATGGAAGGTGCGGGCCGTGAGCTCGGCCAGGGCCGCGGCCAGCCGGCCATCGAGGGCCAGGGCCGCGCGCTCGAAGCGCTTCGCCAGGGCGCCCGCGAGATGATGAACCAGATGATGCAGGCGCAACAGGGCCAGCAGGGCCAAGGTCCGAACGGCCAGGTGGGCCAGGGGGATCAGAACGGCCGCGACCCGCTCGGCCGTCCGCGCCGGGTCCAAGGGCCGGATTTCGGCGACAACAGCGTGAAGGTGCCCGACGAGATCGACGTTCAGCGCGCCCGGGAAATCCTCGACGCGATCCGCGAAAAGCTCGGCAACAATCCGCCGCAGGAAATGGAACGGCGGTATCTCGAACGGTTGCTGGATATTCAGTAAGGCTTACGCCGCCGTATAATGGATCGGCGGCGCGCTAGAGCCTTTCCTGGTCAGATTGAAGCATTCTGCCGGAGCAGGTTTTCGTCAGGGCAGAGGCGATTGGCGAAGGGCATACCCCTTGGTACGTCCGAGCCGATCGCCTCTGATCCTGGCGGAAAGATGCCCGGCCCACCGGCCGCGCCGCTTCGCCGTGGCGAAGCGATAAGTGCGTCCGGCGATTCCTAAGTCTTGCAGATTTGCCAGGCAAATCTGCGGGAGGGTTGGCTGAAACGGGTCGGATGGTCGACCGGCCGGCTTGGCCGTAGAACTGGGCTACGACGCGCGCTGGCCGGTCGACCATCCGACCCCGTTTGAGCCAACAGAATGCTGCAATCTAACCAGGAAAGGCTCTAAGCGATATGTCACGCAAAACCGTGCATGACGTCGCCCGAGACCGGCTCAGGCTTTCGGCATCGTGCTTCAGGCGACGAGCGCCCGGGCGACCGCCTTGCGTATATCGGGAAGCGCGAATGGCTTGGCGACGACGTCGATGATCTTTTCGGCAAGATCGTCGGCCCGTTCGCGCTGTTCGGCATAGCCGGTCATCAGCAGGATCTTCAGGCCGGGAAAGGCATCTTTTGCCTGATGGGCGAGTTCGATCCCGTCCATCACGGGCATGCGGATATCCGAAAGCAGCAGGTCGTAGGCCCCGTCCCTCAGCTTCTCCAGTCCCTCGGCGCCATCGGCGGCTTCATCGGTCTCATGACCATCGAGCCTGAGCGCCCGGGCTACGAAAGACCGCAGGGAGTCCTCGTCTTCCGTAATCAGAATTCTTGCCATATGTGCATTGCTCCGTCTTCAGCCCACGACGGAAATCACCAGACTTTCCTTTTCGATCGGTAAAGATATCGAAGCGATGGGCGGAATGGTTAACAAGCCGTCTCGACCGCATGACAGCGCCGCGCGTCTGACAAAACGCGCAAGGACGCTGTAAGATTTTGAATCACTGCATAGTTTTGCGACTGAGGAATTGTGCGGCAGCTCAGGCGTCGCCGGTCACCACGCCGACGAAGGGCAGTTCGCGGAAGGCGTAGGCGACGTCCATGCCGTAGCCGACGACGAAATAATCGGGGCATTCGAAGCCGACATAATCGGCCTCCAGCTTTTCCTTGCGCTTGACGCGCTTGTCGAGCAGCACGGCGATGGTGACGTTGCGCGCGCCGCGCTCGAACAGCAATTCCTTGGCAAAGAGCAGCGTCCGGCCGGATTCGAGGATATCGTCGATCAACAGGACGTCGCGGCCATGGACGTCGCTGTCGATATCCTTGACGATGCGCACGCCCTGCGAGACCGTGCCGATGCCGTAGCTCGACAGCGTGATGAACTCGACCTCGGGGGCAAGCCCGCTATCATGCAGGGCGCGGATCAGGTCGGCGGCGAAGATGAACGACCCCTTGAGCACGGCGATGACGAGCAGGTCCTTGGTCGGCCCGTTGGCGATCTCCCGCGCCATCGAATGATTGCGCTCGGCGATCTGCTCGGCAGTGAAGAGCGGCTCGATATTTTTTCCGCGCACGACAGGCATAAGGGCTTGCTCCATGAAAAGAAGGGTAAGCCGTTAGCACATATGCGAGCTTGAAACAGCCTCGCCAGCCATGAAATTAATCGGATTGGCGCGACCTGCGGCGGGAAAGTCAGCCATTCCGTATCAAGTCGCTCTCTACGGCAGGAACGAGAGCCGGACCTCCGGCAGTTTTCCGCCGGCATGCTGGACGCGGGCCGAGAAGCCCCGGCTCTGGCCGCCATAGATGACATCGGAGGGCGGATTGATGACGATGCTGGCGGTCAGCCGCTCGTCGGTGACGAGATCGGCGCGGATCGGCTGCACCGTCTGCGTCGTGCCGCTGTCGTTTTCGATGATGCCGTTGATATCAAGCACGCGCATGCCGTTGGCGTCGCGCGGCGCCACCGTCACATGGGTGAAATGCAGCGGCGCTCCGGGATAAGCAGGCTTGGCGGAAAGGCCGGAAAAGCCCCCCGCAAGCCCGAAGGCGAGCACGGCGAGCGCCAGCACCAAGCCTGCGAAGCTCCGCATCGAGGCGCGCTGCAGGAAGGCTTCCACGTCGCGCAGAACGGTTACCATCGCGGTCGTCGGCAGCGCCTGTGCCGCCTGAGCGCCCGCCGCGCGCTTGCGGTTGTCGTTATAGGTCCTTGCCGTAAATTCCGTCGGCCGGGCTTTGCCGAGCGTCACGAATTCGGCGTCGGAAATATCGGCGGGACGCGCCGCACGGTTTTGGCGGGCGGCAGGCTCCGGCGGCAGGAAATCATAGGCCTGGCCCGGCGTCCGGCGGCTGAAGGAGGATGCTTCCATGGTGACTGCCTCGCAGATGTCCACATGGTTTCGCTGCCAGGGCTAATCTTGGCATTGAAACGAATCCTGCTCAGTCGTAAATTTTAATGGTTAATGCTTCGCAAAGATCGCCATCAAACGGGCGTCTTTCCGGCAAAATTTACCGGCTGTTAACGGTGTTGGTTAACAAGTCACGCGGTGAAACCCACAACAGACTGAGCTGCCCGTTGATCCACTTCGAGAATGTCGGTTTGCGCTATGGCATGGGCCCGGAAATCCTCCGGGACCTGACCTTCGACATTCCGAAGAAATCCTTTCAGTTCCTGACGGGCCCATCGGGCGCCGGCAAGACGTCGCTGCTGCGGCTGCTCTTCATGTCGCTGCAGCCGACGCGCGGCCTGATCCGCATGTTCGGGCGCGACATTTCCGAAATCCCCCGCCCCGAACTGCCACTGCTGCGCCGCCGCGTCGGCATCGTCTTCCAGGATTTCCGTCTGCTCGATCATCTCACCACCTATGAGAATGTGGCTTTGCCCTTACGCGTGCGCGGCAAGGATGAGAGTTCCTACAAGACCGACGTCCTGGAACTGTTGAAATGGGTGGGCCTCGGCGAACGCATCAACGTGCTGCCGCCGGTGCTCTCCGGCGGCGAGAAACAGCGCGCCGCAATCGCCCGGGCGCTGATGGACCGGCCGGAAGTGCTGCTTGCCGACGAACCCACAGGCAATGTCGACCCGCCGATGGCCAAGCGCCTGCTCAATCTTTTCCTTGAGCTGAACCGCCTCGGCACAGCCGTTGTGATCGCCACGCATGACCTGGCGCTGATGGAACAGGTGGAAGCCCGCCGTATGATCCTCTCGGGGGGGCATCTCGATATCTATGACTGAGCCTCCATCCAGAAACCCGGACAAGGCGCCGGCCAAGACTGAGCAGAAGCGGCCGGAAATGCGCGTGCGCCCGACGGCGCCGATCCTGCCGCCGTCCAACATCCAGGGCAGCGCCTTGATGGTGGTGATATCGATCATGGCCTTTCTCGCCTGCCTGACGCTCGGCGGCGTCAGCATGGTCCGCTCGACGGCGGCGAGCTGGGAGAGCCAGATCTCCCGCGAGATCACCATCCAGATCAAGCCGGACGACAATCTCGACATGGAAAAGGCGCTGACTCAGGCGCGTGACCTGGCGCTGACCTTCGTCGGCACCAAGAGCGGCCAGATCGTCGACGAGGCGGCCACCGCCCGCCTGCTCGAACCCTGGCTCGGCCCCGGTCTCGATCTCAAGGACCTGCCCGTTCCCCGCCTCGTCATCATCACCATCGACGAGAGCAATCCGCCGGATTTCGATTCCATGCGGGCGCTGCTGAAAGACAGTATTCCGCAGGCCACCCTCGACGATCACCGCACCTGGGTCGACCGGCTGGTGTCCATGGCCCATACGACCGTGATGATCGGCACCGGCATCCTGCTCCTGGTCTTCTCGGCGATGGTGCTGACCGTCGTCTTCGCCACGCGCGGCGCGCTGTCGGGCAACCGCCACATCGTCGAAGTTCTGCACTTCGTCGGCGCCGAAAGCTCCTTCGTCGCCACCGAATTTCAGAAGCATTTCCTGAAGATCAGCCTCAAGGGCTCGGCGATCGGCAGCGCCCTTGCCGCTCTCTTCTTCGCCACCGCCGGCTTTTGGCAGAGCCGCACGCTGGCCACCCCGGAAACCGATCAGGCGACGGCACTGTTCGGCACCTTCTCCGTCGGCGTGCTCGGTTATGCCGGCATCTTCGCAACGATGATCGTCATTGCCCTTCTGACGACCTTCACCGCGCGCCTGACCGTCATGCGGACGATCTATGAAATCGATACATTGCGCTCGGACCCGACACGCACCGACGGCATTGCGAGTTGATCGTGACCATGCCGTTTTGTGATGAAAGCGTCTGTTCCGCGCCGCAATCAGCGTATAGTCACGATTCATGACGATGGGAGATACGACACCCAACCCGATTCATCAGGACCCGGGGCTTGACCGCCCGGTGGCGTTGCCGCCGCGGCGCGGGCTGATCCGGCGCCTGTTGCGCTGGGGCGGTTTTGCCTGCGTGCTGGCGATCGCGCTGGTGTTCGGCGGTTTCCTGCGTTTTGCCGATTCGGTCACGACGCTGAAGCCGCCGGCCGAGCCGAAGGCCGATGCGATCGTCGTGCTGACGGGCGGCTACCAGCGCATCGACCAGGCCGTGGAACTGCTGCAGAAAGGCGCCGGCAAGCGCTTGCTCATCTCCGGCGTCCACCCGACGACGACCCCGGCGCAAATCCGCAGGATGACGCAGGGTTCGGCCGATCTTTTCTCCTGCTGTGTCGATATCGGCTACGATGCGATCGACACGATTGGCAATGCCGAAGAAGCTTCGAACTGGATCCACGCCAAGGGATATCGCAGCGTTCTGATCGTCACCAACAACTACCACATGCCGCGCAGCCTTGCCGAACTCTCCTATGTCGACCCCGATATCGAGTTCATCGCTTACCCTGTGGTCAATTCGGATTTGAAGAGCCGAAACTGGTTCACCGACCCGAATGCAATGCGCGTCATGCTGGCCGAATATGCCAAAGTGCTGTTGACCGGCGCCCGCAACATCACCGGCTTCGGCCGCCACACCGGATTACGCTCGGCCAGCGCGTCGGGCGAGAATTGACGCGTTTGCTGGAGCATGATGCCGAAAAGCATGAGCGGTTTTCTCGTGACGTCATACTCTAACTCTTTAATCCAGAACAGGATTCAGATTTCAGGCCGGGCTTAAAATCTGAATCCTGATCTGCAGCATCATCAAACGCTTTTTATGACGGGCAATATCGTGTAGGCCGGTCGCGTGAGCATGCCTCGGGAAAGTTTCATGATCGCCCTGCGTTCCGTCCTCTTCAACACGATCTTCTACGCCAACCTCATCATCAGGATGATCGTGCTCTCGCCCTATTATTTCCTGGCGCCGCGCCTGACCGCCTATGCGATCCCGAAAAACTGGGCGCGCTCCAACCATTGGCTGATGCGGGTGATCGTCGGCACCACCTTCGAGATCGAAGGCTTGGAGAACCTGCCGGAAGGCAGCTATATCCTGGCGCCGAAGCACCAGTCCTTCTGGGATACCTATGCCCTGCTGCCCTGGCTCAAAGACCCGGTCTACATTCTCAAGCGCGAACTGATGTGGATTCCGCTGTTCGGCTGGTATGCCAAGAAGCAGCGGGTAATCCCGGTCGATCGCGGAGCCCGCGGCAAGGTGATGGTGGAGGTGCTGAAGCGCACGAAGGAAGAGCTTTCGACCGGCCGCCAGCTGATCATCTATCCCGAGGGCACCCGCCGTCCGCCGGGCGCCGAGCCGGTCTATAAATACGGCATCGCTCGCATGTATCGCGATCTCGCCATCCCCGTGGTGCCGATCGTCATGCATCCCGGTCTGTTCTGGCCGCGCCGGAGCATTCGTCGTTATCCCGGCCATTTCAAGGTGAGAATCCTGCCGCCGATCATGCCGGGAATGGATCCGGACGCGTTTTTCGCCCAACTGATCGAGGTATCGGAGCGGGCAAGCGACGAGCTTCTGCTCGAAACCGTCGAGGCTAACCCGCATGTGCCGCTGCCGCCGACTGCGGTCGAAAGGGTAGCGGAGCTTCGTAAGCTGAAGGCGGCGACCGCCTGAAGTCACACGGCGCGCAGCCGTTCCACTTCGCCGACGACCTGTTCAAGCCAATGGTCGCGAATGCCCATCTGCCGCAGATGCGCCAGCGTGTTGAAGACATAGGCGTCGTTGGGGCCTGACTGACCCTTGGCCTCGTTCACCACCCGCGCCGCCGCAAGCGCGTCGAGCGTGCCGGCATATTGCTCGTGGTCGCGATCAGCGATGTAAGTCACCGCCTCCATCCGGCGCCGGCCGGCAAGCTGCAGCTGCACCCGGCGCTCCAGGTAGACATTGGTCACCAGCTCGCGGGCGCGGAGATAATCGATCACCTCATCCCATTTTTCCGGGGAAATGCGGAACGCCATGCCGCGGCAGGCGCCGCCCCTGTCGAGGCCGAGAACCAAGCCCGGATTGTCGCGCGTGCCGCGATGGACGAAGGAGCGGACGCAGAGCGAGCGCCTGTAGCCGTAGATCAGAGCCTCTTCCCGCTCCATGAATTCGAAGCCCGGATTCCACATCAGCGAACCGTAGCCAAATACCCAAAATTCGTCCATATCGCACGCCAGACCGGAATCACATTTGCGATTCACCATTGGAGAACATCATGGCAGCGTCAAGCCAATCCGGTAGCAGCCAATCCGGCATCGGTAAGAAATTCTGGCTGCTGGGCGGCGGCATCCTCCTGGTGATCGCGCTTTATACCGGCGGCTGGTTCTATGCCGCCTCGGCGTTGAAGACCACGGTCCTGAAGGCGATCGCGCCGCGCGACCAGGCGGGCGTCAGCGGCGAATGCTCCGATATCGAATTCCGCGGCTATCCTTTCCGGATCGGCCTGTTCTGCTCCAAGATCGATGTCGACGATACTGCCAACGGCGTCTCCGCCACCTTCGGCGCGCTGCGTTCGGCAGCCCAGGTCTATGCGCCCGGCAATATCGTCTGGGAGCTCGATTCGCCGGCCGAGATCCGCACCAGCAACGGCCTTTCGATCTCGGCCCAATGGGCAAATCTGGAGGCGAGTCTGGCGACCAAACTGCAGGGCATCAATCGCAGCTCGACCGTCATCGAGGGCCTGAAGGCGACGGCGGTTTCCTCCTACACCGGCCAGACCATCAGCTTCGATGCCGCCCGCACCGAAATCCATCTGCGCCAGAACGGAGCCGATCTCGACGGCGCGATCTCCGTGCAGGATGCGAATACGGCGATCAAGGACTGGCCGCAGATCTTCCCGAAACTCTCCGCCAGCATCGATCTGACCATCGCCGGCAAAGCCGGCCTGATCGACGGCAGTGACCCGAGCGGCCTCAACGGTGCCTCCGGCGAACTGCGCCGCATCGTCGCCGACATCGGCGACGGCAAGGTGATGACGCTGACCGGCCCCTTCTCCTTCGACGATCAAGGTCTCCTCTCGGGAAAATTCAAGCTGGAGATCGAACAGCTCGGCCCCTGGGGCGACAGCCTGAAACAGACCTTTCCGGATATCGCCCCGACCGTCAACACGGCGACGAAGCTCCTGAAATCGCTGGCCGGCGGCAAGGACAAGGTCTCGGTCGATCTCGTCGTCGATCGCGGCAACGCCACCGTCAGCGGTTTCATCCCGCTCGGCCGGATTCCGCCGATCTGAGCCTCTCGCCTTTCAGGTTAAGCGCTTGATGAAAAAGATTTCCGGCACGGACTGGAGTCCAGGCAGCTCGATCGCGCCTGTCTCGAAAAACCCGTTGCGGCGATGCCAGTCCTGCGGCCGGCTCTCGTCGCATTCGCTCGAGGTCATCAGCAGGCGGGCGCCGTCGCCACGCATCGCCGCTTCCCAGGCGAGAAACAGCGCCGTCCCGACGCCCGACCGGCGGTGGCCGGGCAGGACCCGGATCATTTCCATATAGGGAACCCTGCCCCAGAAGCGGGAGAAGCGCAGGAAGCCGATGATCTCGCCAGCCTCCCGGGCGACGAGATATTCGCCAAGCGCCACGCATCGCGATACCCATGCCTTGCCGGCACTGGCATCCTCGCGAGCCAGCCAGTCGATATCGGCTCGGCTTGCGCTCGCCACCTCCGCCATCGGATGCGGCTACTTCTTGTCCAGCGGGTGGGGGCGGCCGAAGTCCGGCGCGTCAACATCCTGGCCGGCCTGGACGATCGAGCGGCGGATGGCGCGCGTGCGGGTGAAGAGTTCGAAGATCTTATCGCCCTCGCCCCAGCGGATCGCCCGCTGCAGATAGGCGAGATCCTCCGAGAACCGCGCCAGCATTTCGAGGATCGCATCGCGATTGTGCAGGCAGACGTCGCGCCACATGGTCGGGTCGGAGGCGGCAAGACGGGTGAAGTCGCGAAAGCCGGAGGCCGAATATTTGATAACCTCGGACTCGGTCACCGTCTCCAGATCGTCGGCGGTGCCGACGATATTGTAGGCGATGATATGCGGCAGGTGCGAGACGATCGCCAGCACCTTGTCGTGATGCTCCGCATCCATCTCGTCGACCTTCGAGCCGAGCGCTTGCCAGAAGCTGCGCAGCCGTTTCAGCGCCGTCTCGTCGGTGCCGGCGACCGGCGTGAAGATGCACCAGCGGCTTTCGAAGAGACCGGGAAAGCCGGCATCCGGGCCGGATTTCTCTGTGCCGGCCAGCGGATGGCCGGGAATGAAATGCACGCCGGCCGGGATATGCGGCTGCATCTGCGCGATGACGGAGGCCTTGGTGGAGCCGACATCGGTGACGATTGCACCGGGCTTCAGGCTGGACGCGATCTCCTTCGCCACACTTTCCGAAGCGCCGACAGGCACCGAGACGATTACCAGATCGGCACCCTTGACGGCATCGGCCGAAGAGGTCGTGTAGCGGTCGCCGAGGCCGAGTTCTTCGGCCCGCTTCAGTGTATCGGCGCTGCGTGTGGCGACGACGATCTCTCTTGCTAGGCCGAGCCGCCGGATATCGTGGGCAAGCGAAGAGCCGATCAGACCGATGCCGATCAGCGCGATACGATCGAACTGCACGTTCATGCTTTGTGTCCCATGAATTCGCTGAGTGCGGCAATGACGCCGCGATTGGCCTCTTCGGGGCCGATGCTCATCCGCAGCGCATTGGAAAAGCCGTAGCTGCGCACCGCGCGCAGGATATAGCCGCGGCTCGTCAGCAGCTCGTCGGCATCGGCGGCGCGCTTGCCGTCGATATCGGGGAAATGGATGAGAACGAAATTGGCGACGGATGGCGTCACCTTCAGGCCGATCGCTTCGAGTGCCTGGGTGAGCGTCTCCACCCACATCTGGTTGAAGGAGATGGCCTGCTGAACGAAGGCCTGGTCGCGGATGGCCGCCGCGCCGGCGGCGATTGCCGGCGCGTTCAGATTGAACGGCCCGCGCACGCGGTTCACCGCGTCGACGATCTCGGCCGGCGCATACATCCAGCCGACGCGCAGCGCCGCCAGTCCATAGGCCTTCGAGAAGGTGCGGGTCATCACCACATTGGCGTTTGAGGACACGACCTCGATGCCGGCTTCATAATCGTTGCGGCGGACATATTCGGCGTAAGCCGCATCGAGCACCAGGACGACATGTTTCGGCAGCCCGGCCTGCAGGCGGCGGATTTCGCTGACCGGGACATAGGTGCCTGTCGGATTGCCGGGATTGGCGATGAAGACGATCTTCGTTTTCTCCGTCACCGCGGCAAGGATCGCATCGACATCGACGGTGTGATCCTTTTCCTTCACGACGACGGGCGTGGCGCCGGCGCCCTGGATCTGAATCTTGTAGACCAGGAAACCGTGCTCGGTGATGATGCCCTCGTCGCCGGCGCCGAGATAGACATGGCAAAGCAGGCCGAGCAGCTCGTCGGAACCGTTGCCGCAGAGGATGTTGGCCGGGTTGAGGCCGTGTACGGCGGCGATCGCTTCGCGCAATTCCACCGCCTGCCCGTCAGGATAACGCCCCAGACTGTCGGCAGCCGTCTTGAAGGCTTCGACCGCCTTCGGACTGGCGCCGAGCGGCGTTTCGTTGGACGAAAGCTTGTAGACGCGGGCAACCCCCGGCGCATGTTCCTTGCCCGGCACATAGGATGCGATATCGAGAATACCGGGACGCGGAACGGGCTTGCTCATCTCAACGCTCATGGGTCGACCTTGGAATTGCCGGAAATGACCACGTGGCATTAAAGCGGAATGCCGTTCTTGTCGAGAGCCGGGACGGCGTCAGCGGTTGCGCGTTGTCGGCACGCCATGGGGTGCCAGAACCGGCACGAAGACGCGGCGGGAGGCGCGTGCGGCGACCGGCAGCCCCTGGTAGAGCCGCTTCTGCGCCTCGACGATGATGACGCCTGAAAAAGCCGGCCACAGCGTCCGGCCGATCCGCTCGAAGGCGCGGCGGAGCCGCAGGATGGTTCTGAGCTTCGAGGGCGGGAAGAACAGCGCTTCGGCGGTCGCGCCGGGCGTGAAATTCGTCTCGCGCAGCAGAGCCGTCAGCTGCCCGCGGGAATAGGGCCGGCCCGAGCCGAAGGGCGTATGCTCCATCCGCGCCCAGACGCCGCGCCGGTTCGGCACGACGATGACAAGCCGTCCGCCTGGCGCCAGCACCCGCCAGAGCTCCTTCAGCGTCTCGCGCGGGCTTTCGGCGAATTCCAGCGAATGCACCATCAGCACCCGGTCGATCGAGGAATCCGGCAGCGGCAATTCCTCGTCGAAGACCAGTGTCGTCGACGAGAGCGAGCCCATCGGCCAGTTCACCGCCCCCTGCCCGGCCGGCATGAAGGCGAAGGTCCGCTCGGTGTCGGCCTGGAAGCGGTCGAGGAAAGGCACGGCATAACCGAGGCCGACCAGCCGCTCCTGCGGCAGCCGCACCCAGAGCGACGAAAGCGCCATGGCGATCGACTGCTCGGCAAGACGCCCGAGCTCGGAATGATAGAACTGGCGTAGGTCGACGATATCGGCGTGCATTGCGACAAATGTTATCAGCGGGCGGTTGGACTTCAAGGCCGGACCCTCTACATTTCCGCGAGACTCGCATGACAAGGGACTATTGCACGATGAAATCTTTGGAATTGGACGTTTTTCTCTGCCGCACCGACAATTTCGGCGTTCTCGTCCACGACCCGGAAACAGGATTTACCGCAGCGATCGACGCGCCGGAGGAGGCGCCGATCCTGGAAGCGGCGACACGCCGCGGCTGGAAGATCACCCATATCTTCACCACCCACCACCACACCGACCATGTCGCCGCCAATCTGGCGCTGAAGGAGCAGTTCGGCTGCGAGATCATCGGCCCGATCAACGAGGCCATTGCCATTCCCGGCCTCGATCGGACGATGGCCGATGGCGACAGCTTCCTTTTCGGGGATCACACGATCAACGTCATCGAGACACCTGGCCACACCGCCGGCCACATCTGCTATCACTTCGTCGACGACAAGCTGCTCTTTGCCGCCGACACGCTGTTTGCGCTCGGCTGCGGCCGGCTGTTCGAACGCCCCGCCGCCGATATGTGGCATTCGCTGCAGAAGCTTGCCGTGCTGCCGGATGAGACCGCCGTCTATTTCGGTCATGAATATACGCTCTCCAACGCCCGTTTCGCACTGACGGTCGATCCCGGCAACGAGCGGCTGAAGGGCCGTGCCGCCGAGATCGAGGCCTTGCGCGCCGACGGCAAATTCACCATCCCGACGACGCTGGGGCTGGAAAAGGAAACCAACCCGTTCCTGCGCGCCGCCGATCCGGCGATCCGCCGCAATCTGCTGATGGAAGGCAAGACCAATGAGGAAGTCTTTGCCGAGATCCGCAAGCGCAAGGACAATTTCTGATGTCTGCCGAGGACATCATCCGCGCACTCGCCATGCAGCCGCATCCGGAAGGCGGCTGGTATGTGCAGACCTTCCGCGACACGGCAGGCGGAGAACGCGGCCATTCGACGGCGATCTATTACCTCCTGACCAGGGGGCAGCGCTCGCACTGGCATCGCGTCCATGACGCGGTGGAGGTCTGGCATTATTACGCCGGCGCGCCGCTTTCGCTGCACCGCTCTGAAGACGGCACGGCAAGCGAGAGCCTGACGCTCGGAACCGATCTTGCGGCCGGCGAGCGGCCGCAGGCGATCGTTCCCGCCAATTGGTGGCAATCGGCCGAAAGCCTCGGCGATTTCACCCTTGTGGGATGCACGGTTTCGCCCGGTTTCGAATTTTCGAGCTTCGAGATGGCGCCGCCAGGCTGGAAGCCCGGCGGCTGAGATCATTCTGCCGCAACGGCTGGCTGGATCTTGCGGCGGAACATGTCCCGGGCGGCCAGCACCGCCCCGCCGGTGACGAGCAGGCAGGCGAGCGCGATGCGCCAGCTCGGCTCGGCAAAGCCGAACAGCGTCAGGATCAGCGTCGACAGCAGCGGTGCGGCATAACTCGCCGCACCGAGGATCTGGATATCGCCGTTCTTGACGCCGTAATCCCAGGCATAGAAGGCGGCGCCGACCGGCAGGAGGCCGAGCCCGGCGACGGCGAGCCATTCGAAAGCCGTGGCCGGCCAGACGGTCGTCTCCAGGCCGAGATGGCAGAAGAGCGACAGGATCGAGGTTGCCAGGCAGAAGCCGGTGACGACATCGGTGGAGACGGCGTCGAAACGCCGGGTCAGCAGCGAGTAACCGGACCAGGTGAAGGCGCAGAGGAAAGCGGCGCCGTAGCCGACGGAATAGGCGCCGTTGAAATCGATGCCGTTGCGGCCGACGATCAGGAAGGTGCCGCAAAGCCCGGCAAGGGCGCCGGTAACATGATACCAGCGCAGCCGCTCGCCCGGCAGCAGCGCCGAGCCGACGACGATCAAGAGCGGCCAGAGATAGGCGATCAGCCCAGCCTCCACCGCCGGGGCGTTCCGGAGCGCGGTGAAATAGAGGAAATGATAGCCGAACAGGCCTGAGATGCCGGTGATCCAGACCTTGGCCGGCTGCTTCAGCAGCGCCAGCCGTGCGGGGTTGAGGGCAAGCACCGCGAGGCCGGGAAGGCTGCCGATCGCAAAGCAGACGGCCGAAAGCTGGAACGGCGGCATCTGGCCGGAGGCGGCCGTGAACAGCGCCAGGAACGACCACATCAAAATGGCGGTAAAACCGATCAACGTCGCGCGAAGCCTCACCCGTCCCCCTTTGACGGAGGCATGAACTCCGTCAGCTGCTGCCGTATTTGACGGCAGTGATCGTCACCATTCCATATTCTGTGGGAATGCGCACATAGACGGGAGCGTATACATTTGCCGCGTCCGACTTGGCAAACCAGATTTCCATCCGGTCGCTCTTGCTCAGATAGTCGATATCCTTGCGGCCCTTCTTATAGCCCGAGCGCGGCACGAAGCGCACGCCGCAGACGGTGGCCTTGCCCTTGAAGCCGTTGGTCGAAAAATCCTCGTCGCCCTTCGGCGACAGCACCAGATCCATGCGCGTCTCGCCGTCGAAGATCGGCAGCGTCTGCGAGCAGACCTTGGTGTCGCCGGTGAAGACCAGGCCGGAGATCGGATCGAGCACCGAGCGCATGTCGCGCGGCGTCACGTCGATCCAGTTCTTCGGGCGTTTCGGCGGCGGTGTCGTCGTCGCCGAGACGATGTCGCCGTTGCGGTAGCTGACCTCGTAGACGCGGGCCTTCTTGCCGCTCTTGTAGTAGAGCGAATAATTCTGCGCCTGCAGCCTGTCGTTGCGCACGACGCCGGTGACGCTGGTTTTGGCCGAAATCGTCGTGACCAGATCGGCAAGACCGGCCGAATTGATGCTGCCGGCGATCTTATAGCTGTGATCGTCCTCGATCTTGGTCAGGAAGGCGGCGCGTGCGATCGGCAGGCCGGCAAGCGTCACCCTATATTCCGTCCGATGCTGGATTTCGGCCGCCGATGCCGGTATGGCAAGCAGCGCTGCGATGGCCGAAATGAAAATCCGTCTGCCCGAATGAGCCATGAGTGAAGCCTTGTCCTGCGGCGCGCCGGCAGCCTTTGCCGGAGCGCTCTATACTCCTGCCGTGAAGGGAAGAAAACAGCAGCTTTTTGACAGAATTGCGGGAAAGCCCAAGGTTTGGCTTGACGCGGGCGGCCTGCCTGACTATAGAACCGCAACTTTCCAATCATGCCCGTTGGATTGCGCGCCCGGTTTTGCCGGGAATGGCAATTCGATGGCCCGAGAAAAACAAGAATAGGTGTTCCATGTCCCGCGTGTGCGAATTGACCGGCAAGGCCGTCCTGACTGGTAACAATGTCAGCCATGCCAACAACAAGACCAAGCGCCGGTTCCTGCCGAACCTGTGCCAGGTGACGCTGATTTCCGACGCTCTCAACCAGCGTTATCGTCTTCGCGTTTCGGCTGCTGCCCTTCGCTCGGTCGAGCATCGCGGCGGCCTCGATGCCTTCCTGCTCAAGGCCAGCGAAACCGAACTGTCGATGCGCGCACGCCTGCTGCGCCGCCAGATCGTCAAGAAGACTGCCGAAGCGGCTGTTGCTGCCTAAGCTTCTGCTCTTCTTTCATACGGCTTCGAAAGGCTTGCACGGATGACCTCCGGTCAAGCCTTTTGTTTTGCCTGACCACTCCAACTGGTGGCATCACCCAGGATAAAAAAATGCTGAAGACCCGCTATACCATTGCCTATGTCGCGCTGATGACGCTCGTCGTCGTCGCCTCCAACTTCCTCGTGCAGTTTCCGCTGAACGCCGAAGTCGCCGGCATCAACCTTGCCGACATCCTGACTTGGGGCGCCTTCTCCTATCCGGTCGCCTTCCTGATCACCGACCTGACCAACCGCCAGTTCGGCCCGCAGGCAGCCCGCAAGGTCGTCCTTGCCGGCTTCGTCGTCGGCGTGACGCTGTCCTTCTTCACCTCGGTGCCGCGCATCGCCATCGCCTCCGGCTCGGCCTATCTCGCCGGCCAGCTGCTCGATATCGCCGTCTTCAACCGCCTTCGCCGCCAGGCCTGGTGGCGCGCGCCGCTCGTCGGCTCGCTGATCGGCTCGGCGCTCGACACGGTGATGTTCTTCTCGCTGTCCTTCGCCGCGTTTTTCGTCTTCCTCGGCCCGAACGAACCCTTCGCGCTCGAAGCAGCCCCCGTCCTCGGTGTCTTCGCCGCCGAGGCGCCGCGCTGGATCTCCTGGGCGATCGGCGATTTCGCCGTCAAGATGATCGTCGGCCTCGTCATGCTGCTGCCCTATGGCGCACTGATGAACGTGCTGCGGCCGATGCAGGCGGCCCGCGCCAGCTGAGCGAATTCACCGACGCCGCCGGACCGCGCCGGCGGCGATGGCAGGATGCAGAACAACCTGCGCCGCCAGTTCGTCGATCTCAAGCGATGAATCAAGCCGCAGCACCGGTGCCGTCTGGGTTTCCAGCCATTGCTCATGCGCCGCCAGGCTGCGGCGCTCGGGACCGGCCGTATCGTAGCTCGCCGCCCATTCCAGGAATTGCCCGCTTTTCACTTCCATGTCGCCGCCCGGCCCGATCCTGTCTCCGTATCGGGCGGTCTCCCGGGCGCGGATGCGCGCCATCCGAAGCTCGGGCTCGATCCTGAGGAAGACGATCAGATCGTAGAGCGGCTCGAGCGGCATGCCCCATTTCAGCGCCGATCCTGATAGAACCCAGCCGCCGGGCCGGCCCGTCTCCTCGAGCAGCAGCCGGATGCGCTCACCGGCATCCCTCGGCGTCGTGAACGGCGGATCGGTCGGCAGCCAGAAGAAATCGTCGGTGTCGAGATGGGCGATATCGAGCCTCTCGGCGAGCACAAGGCCGAGCGATGTCGTGCCGGAACCGGACGCGCCCATGACGTGAATATGCACCATGATCGTCTCCGAAAGCTGCAAACCGATGCAGCGGGATAACCGAGGCATATGACGTCAATTTGACGCCGGTCGCTCAGCGAGCCGGAATTCCAGCATCAGATTGCGCTGCAGGAGCGAATGATTGTCGTCCGACACGAGAATGATATGGGTCGTGCCGTCGGCGGCCTGGAAGGCGTCCAGCCCTTCCATATTGTCGATCTGAGAATTGAAGTTGCCTTCGAGCAGCAAGTCGCCGTCGACGACGGCCCCGGGCTTGATATCGGCGCCTTTGACGCGCCGAAGGCGCATGCCGATGCCTTCGGCCATATTGAAGCGGCGCTCCAGGAGCAGCAGGTCGCCGTTCGGCAGGAAGGCGCCGTCGGTGACGTCGAAGCTGCCGTCGCGGGCAACCGCGAACTGCCCTTTCAGCGGCCCGCTCAGAATCGCCGCCAACCGGTTGCCGTCATTGTCGAGACCGCGCTCGGAGACGATGACCACGCCGCCCTTGAGCGGGCCCGATGCGGGCGCCACGGTGATGGTCTCGATGCCGCGATTGTCGCTCAGCATCTTGCGCGGGATGAGGATCGGCAAAGTGCCGATCGCGCCGGATTGGGCAAAACCTGGATCGGGATAGACATCGACGCGGTGATCCTGCTCGAAGGAGACCAGGATCCGGTCGCCGTCGAGCGCCAGACCCTCGGCATCCATATGCCCCTTGCCCTCGAAGCTGCGCCCGGCGCTGTTTTTCATCGGGGTGATCTCGACATCGGCAAGGCCGGAAAGCCTGCCCTTGATGTCGCGTTCGACACTGCCGGTCAGCCACTGGCCGGTATCGAGCACCATGACGAAATGTTTCTGGTCCGGCCGGAAGCGGATGGCGGAGAGCGAGCCGAACAGCGCCCTGCTGGAGACCATCTCCAGGCCGCCGAGAAATTCCAGCGACCCGAATGTCGTCTGCGAAGAGCCGATCCTGAAATCGGAGATTTGCCGGCTAATGACCGGCACGTCGCCCGCCCATGCAGGGCAAGCGCCGGCGGCAACGCAGAAAGCGATCAACGCCGCGCGGCGAACGCGCTTGCCAGTCATTTTTCCTTCAGCGGCGTCAGCCGGCACGGCGGAGCCGGCCGCCGCGCGGCTGGACGGATTGATCTTCGAACAGCGAGGCGAGCTGCTCGGTCATCGCGCCGGCAAGCTCGTCGGCATCGACGATCGTGACGGCGCGGCGATAGTAGCGCGTCACGTCGTGACCGATGCCGATCGCCAGCAATTCGACAGGCGAGCGGGTCTCGATCCGTTCGATGACGGCGCGCAGGTGCCGCTCGAGATAATTGCCCGGATTGACCGACAGCGTCGAATCGTCGACCGGCGCCCCGTCCGAGATCATCATCAGGATGCGACGCTGCTCGCGACGGGCGAGCAGGCGGTTATGCGCCCAGATCAGCGCCTCGCCGTCGATATTTTCCTTGAGCAGCCCCTCGCGCATCATCAGCCCTAGATTGGCGCGTGCCCGCCGCCACGGCGCATCGGCCGATTTGTAGATGATGTGGCGCAAGTCGTTGAGGCGGCCCGGCGTCTGCGGCTTGCCGCCGGCAAGCCAGCTTTCCCGTGCCTGCCCGCCCTTCCAGGCCTTGGTGGTGAAGCCGAGGATCTCGACCTTGACGCCGCAGCGCTCCAGCGTGCGGGCGAGAATATCGGCGCAGGTGGCGGCAACCGTGATCGGCCGGCCGCGCATCGAGCCGGAATTGTCGATCAGCAGGGTGACGACCGTGTCGCGGAACTGCGTATCGCGCTCCATCTTGAAGGAAAGCGCCTGCATCGGATCGATGATGATACGCTGCAGCCGGGCCGGATCGAGATAACCTTCCTCCAGGTCGAAATCCCAGGAGCGGTTCTGCTGCGCCATCAGGCGGCGCTGCAGCCGGTTGGCGAGGCGGCCGACGGCGCCCTGCAGATGCGCCAGCTGCTTGTCGAGGAAGGCGCGCAGGCGCTCCAGCTCGGCCGCATCGCAGAGTTCCTCGGCGGTGATGATCTCGTCGAACTCTTCGGTAAAGACGTGATAATCGACCTTCTCGTTGAAATCAGCGAAAGGCGTGTTCGGACGGCGGGTCTCGCCCGGCGTCTCCGAATCGTCCTCGCCCTCTTCCATCATGTCGTCGTCGGAGATTTCGGCGCCTTCGGTCTCGCCGTCCTCCATCTGCTCGTCGGCGACTTCGCTGTCCTCGACCGGGGCGGCATCGGTGCCGGCATCCTCGTCGACCTCGTCCTGATCCTGCTCGTCGCCGCTCGGCTGGTCTTCCTGATCCGACTGGTCGTCATTGTCGGCGTCGCTGTCGTCGTCGCCGTATTCCTCGGCCATTTCCATGGCCGACAGCATGTTGCGGACGACCTTGGCGAAGGCCTGCTGGTCGTTGATCGCGCCCGACAGATTGTCGAGCTCGGCCCCCGCCTTGTCCTCGATGAAGCCGCGCCAGAGGTCGAGCACCTTGCCGGCAGTTTCAGGCGGGCGCTGGCCGGTCAGCTTCTCGCGCACCATCATCGCGACGGCTTCGCCGACCGGTGCGTCTTCCTGACGCTCGATGCCGGTGAAATTCGCCTTGGAATATTTCTCCTCGGTCATGGAGCGCAGGTTCGACGCCATGCCCTCCATGCGCAGCGCGCCGATCGATTCGACGCGCGCCTGCTCGACGACATCGAAGATCGCGCGGGCGTCAGAGCCCTGCGGCGCCATCGTCGCATGCATCTTCTCGTCATGGCAGGCAAGGCGCAGCGCCATGGAATCGCCGAGCCCGCGGGTGACCGCCAGCTCATGCGCCGTCGGCCGCTTGGAAAGCTCCGGCAGCCGGATGCGCTCGCCGGTCATCCCCGGCCGTTCATTGGCGAAGGTTACCTCGACATCGCCGTCGCCGGCGACCGAGCGCACGCAGCCGGATATTGCCCGGCGCAATGGCTCGACGTCGACGGGCGCGCCGGGCTTTGCTTTCGAATTGTCACCGCGAGCTGCCATGATCGGTCGGTCTCAGGCTCCGAGAACGATATTGGCGGCACTCTCCTTCAGCTCGACGCCAAAGGCGCGCTGATAGTGCTCGGCGACCAGAGGACGCTCCAGCTCGTCGCACTTGTTGAGGAAGGTGACGCGGAAGGCGAAGGCGAGATCGCCGAAGATCTCGGCATTCTCGGCCCAGGTGATGACGGTACGCGGGCTCATGACGGTGGAGAGATCGCCGTTCATGAAGGCGGCGCGGGTCAGGTCGGCGACACGGACCATCTTCGACACGGTCTCGCGGCCTTCCCTGTCCTTGCCGAAGCTCTTAACCTTGGCGGCGACGATGCCCACTTCGTGATCATGCGGCAGATAATTCAGCGTCGTGACGATCGACCAGCGGTCCATCTGTGCCTGGTTGATCTGCTGCGTGCCATGATAAAGGCCGGTGGTGTCGCCGAGGCCGATCGTATTGGCGGTCGCAAACAGGCGGAAGGCCGGGTGCGGCCGGATGACGCGGCTCTGGTCGAGCAGCGTCAGGCGGCCGGAGGATTCCAGCACGCGCTGGATGACGAACATCACATCGGGACGGCCGGCGTCATATTCGTCGAAGACGAGCGCGACATTGTGCTGATAGGCCCAGGGCAGGATGCCGTCCTTGAATTCGGTGATCTGCAGCCCGTCCTTGATGACGATCGCGTCCTTGCCGACCAGATCGATACGGCTGACATGGCTGTCGAGGTTGATGCGCACGCAGGGCCAGTTGAGGCGCGCCGCCACCTGCTCGATATGCGAGGACTTGCCCGTTCCGTGATAGCCGGAGATCATCACGCGGCGGTTATGGGCGAAGCCGGCCAGAATGGCGAGCGTCGTGTCGCGGTCGAACAGGTAATCGGGGTCGAGGTCCGGCACATAGGCGTCGCCCTTGCTGTAGGCGGGAACGCGGATGTCGGAATCGATACCGAAGGTCTCGCGGACCGAAACGGTGGTATCGGGCAGTTCTGCTATATCAAGGTCGATCTTGCTCATCATGTCTCCAAGGCGGGTGATGCCACCCGGCCATACTGTCTCAGGCCATGTCGCAACCGTGACGCCGCGATCTAATTCCGCGCCCGTCCAGGTCGGAACGTCGGCGATGCTTCTCCGGGACTGAAACGAAACCTCGGCGGGATGATGTCCGCGTGCGAGCATTCTTGAAAGAGTCCCGGACAAGAAACGCCGCGTCCGGAAGGTCGGCGGAGGCGATGTCGGGAAAACGCACAAATATGAGCCGCGTTTGCCTGCGGCCTCAGCCGATTTGGACCATACCCGATTGAAGCCCAAGAGCAAGGACGGGAATTAACAAAAACCGTTCTGCTTCAACAATTGATAGGCCTGGATGACGGCGCGAAAACGCTCTTCCGAGCCGCGGTCGCCGCCATTGGCATCCGGATGGTGCTTCTTGACCAGTTCCTTGTAGCGGCTCTTGATCTCGGCCGACGTCGCATTGGCGTCGAGACCCATCGTATCGAAGGCCTTGCTTTCCAGCGACTTCAGCTTGCGCGCCTGGGGAAAACGCGGCCCGCTGCCCTTGCCGCCTTCCTTGACGAAGCCGAAGGGATCGCGAACGCGGGTATAGGCGCCGGAGCGCACCTCCGAATGCAGCGGGCTGTCCTTCGCCGACTTGTTGACGCCGACGGTCCATGTCGGCCGGTGGCCGGTGATCGCCTCTTTCTGGTAGCGGGCGATCTCGCCGTCCGACAGACCGGAGAAATAATTATAGCCCTTGTTGTAGTCCTTGACGTGCTCGAAGCAGAACAAAAAGAACTGGCCTTCCGCATTGCGCCCGACAGGAGCGCGATGCGAGCCCTTCTTGTCGCAACCGTCCCATTGACAGGTAGGCGGTGCCTGTTCTGTCTCCTGCTCGCGTTTGCGGCGTGTTCGGATGCGATCGAAATATTTGGAATCAAGTCTCATAGCGGCGCTAATTATGAGGCTGTCGCGAGGCGACAACAAGAATTGACAAACGGGTTTGTTGCTGGCTTGGTGGGAACCCTTTTCGCGAAGCAGCAAGACCGAATGATGACCCTGCGAACCCGCATCGAAGAAAAACTAGTCGAAGCCTTCGCGCCGGAGCGCCTGAGCGTCGTCGACGAAAGCCATCTGCATGCCGGCCATCAGCCCGACATCACCGGAACCGGCGAAACCCATATGCGGGTGAGAATCGTCTCGGCCAAGTTCGCCGGCCTGTCGCGGCTGGCGCGCCACCGGGCGATCACCGACCTGTTGAAACCGGAACTCGATGCCGGCCTGCATGCACTGGCCGTCGAGCCGGCAGCACCTGGCGAGCCGACACGCTGGTAGCAGCGCCTATATGGAGAACAATCACCCGCGATCCAAGCCGGATCACGCCGGTTTTGCGCCGTCTTCTCCGGCGGGGCGGATGCGCAGCTTGGTGATGCGGTTCTTTTCCCGTTTCATGACGATGAAACGCTTGCCGTAAAAGGTGAAGGCCTGGCGCTCTTCCGGGATGATCATCGATTCATGGATAACCAGGCCGGCAATCGTCGTCGCCTCCTCGTCGGGCAGGTGCCAGTCGAGGGCGCGGTTCAAGTCGCGGATCGGCACGCCGCCGTCGACGACGACGGAACCGTCGGCCTCCTGGCGCACGCCCTGTATCTCGATATCGTGCTCGTCGGAAATATCGCCGACGATTTCCTCGAGAATATCCTCCAGCGTGACGATGCCCTGCACCTCGCCGTATTCGTCGACGACGACGGCGAAATGCTGCTTGCGGCGCAGGAAGGCGTTGAGCTGGTCTTCGAGATTGGTGCTGTCGGGCACGAACCACGGCTTCTGCGCGATCTTGACGATGTCGAGGTTCTGCGGTTCCATGTTCGGCTCGGCCAGCGCGCGCAGCAGATCCTTGGCATGGACGACGCCGATGATGTTGTCGATCGTGCCGCGCCACAAGGGCATGCGCGTATAGGGACTTTCGAGAATGGCGCGCACCACCGCCTCAGGCGGATCGTCGGCGTTGATCGCCCGCATCGCCGTGCGGTGGACCATGATGTCGGAGAGTTCGAGCTCGCCGAGATCGAGTACGCCGCCCAGCCGGTCGCGGTCAGCTTTCACCACCGATCCCTCGCGGTGCAGCAGGTCGACGGCGCCGCGCAGCTCCTCATGCGCCGTCAGCATCGATACCTCGCGCGAAAGGTTGATGCCGAATAGGGCCAGGATCCGCCGGACGATCGCATTGACGAAGGAGGAAATCGGGCCGACGACGAGAACGAAGAGCCTGGCGGGAACGGCAACGGCAAGCGCGAAACGGTCGGGTGTAGAAATCGCCCAGCTCTTCGGCAGCACTTCGGCGAAGATGACCAGGATGACGGTCATGGCGAGCGTCGCCAGCGCCACGCCGGAACTGCCGAACAGCCCGAGGAACAGGCTGGTGGCGATCGACGACGACAGGATGTTGGCGAGGTTGTTGCCGATCAGCAGCGCGCCGATCAGCCGGTCGCGCCGCTCGATCAGCTGCCGGACGATGCCGGCGCGTTCGTCGCCGTTGACCTCAAGCGTATGGATGCGGCTGCGCGAAACCGCGGTCAGCGCCGTTTCCGAGCCGGAAAAGAAGGCGGACATCAGCACCAGCGCCGTGATCGAAAGGATCTCCGGCCAATATGTCGCAAGAAATGCCAGAGCGCCTTCGACGGTCATCAGGGGTGTTTTTCCCTGAGAAAGCTGATCACTTCGGAGGCCGGAACATCGTCGGCGACGAAGGATTGGCCGATGCCGCGCGTCAGAATGAAGGTGAGCTTGCCGCTCTTGACCTTCTTGTCCTGGGCGATTGCATCCATCAGCATCTCGGCCGGCGGCAGCTCGCCCGGAATATCGGACATGCGGGTCGGCAGGCCAACCTCCTGCAGATGCCGCTCGACGCGCCGCGCATCGTCGGGGCTTGCAAGGTTCATCCGTGCGGAAAATTCATGCGCCAGCACCATGCCGATCGAGACGCCTTCGCCATGCACGAGGCGGGCGCTGTCATAGGTGGTCGCCGCCTCCAGCGCATGGCCGAACGTATGGCCGAGATTGAGCAGCGCCCGCTGGCCGTTCTCGCGCTCGTCGGCAACGACGACATCGGCCTTCGCCTGGCAGCTGGCGGCAATCGCCTCAATGCGGGCGGAGCCGCCTGCAAAAACCGCCTGCCAGTTGGCCTCAAGCCAGGCGAAGAAATCCGGCTTGTCGATCAGCCCGTATTTGGCGACCTCGGCGTAGCCGGCGCGGAATTCGCGCTCGCTCAGCGTATTCAGCACGTCGGTATCAGCCAGAACCAGATCCGGCTGATGGAAGACGCCAATCAGGTTCTTGCCGTGGCGGGAATTAATGCCGGTCTTGCCGCCGACGGAGGAATCGACCTGCGCCAGCAGCGAGGTCGGCAGCTGCACGAAGCGCACGCCGCGCCGCACGATCCCTGCCGCAAATCCCGAGAGGTCGCCGATGACGCCGCCGCCGAGCGCGACGACGCAATCGTTACGCTCGACGCGGGCCTCGAGCACCTTGTCGCAGGCGGTCATCAGATGTTCGAAGCTCTTGGTCTTCTCGCCGGCCGGCAGGACGACCGCGGCCGAGGCGATGCCCGCTTCATCAAGGCTTGCGACAAGCGCCTTGAGATAGAGCGGCGCGACATTTTCGTCGGTGACGACAGCCGCCTTGCGGCCCTTGAGGCGGGAGGCGATTTCGGCGCCGGCCCGCGCGATCAGCCCCGGCCCGATCAGGATGTCGTAGGCGCGCTCGTCGAGCGGCACATGCACCGTCTGGACGGCGGCGGCGGAGGGTATCGCATTCATGAGGCTGCATTTTCCTTCTGGGCTTCGATCAGCGCCTGCAGCACCTCGTCGGCCATGATTTCCTTGCGCACGTCACGCGAGAGCACGGTGAGGTCGGCCTGCGCATAGATCGGGTAGCGCGCATTCATCAGGCCTTCGAGCGTCTGCCTGGGGTTTTCGGTCTTGAGCAAGGGCCGGTTGTCGCGCTTGTTGACGCGCTCCCAGAGCACGTCGAGGTCCGCCTTCAGCCAGACGGAAACGCCGCCCTTCTTGATGTGCCTGCGCGTCCGCTCGTTGATGAAGGCGCCGCCGCCTGTGGACACGACCCGTGGCCCGCTCCTGACGAGCCGCTTCATCACCCGCGTTTCCAGCGCCCGGAACTCTTCCTCGCCATAGGCGGCGAAAAGTTCGGGGATCGTCATGCGCGACACCCGCTCGATTTCATGGTCGCTGTCGATGAAGGGAATGCCGAGCTGGCTGGCGACGATGCGGCCGACGGCGGATTTTCCCGCGCCCATCAGCCCGACCAGGATCAGATTGCGTGAACCGAGCGCGGCGCGAGCTCTGTCTTTCAGGCTGTCAGCAACGGTCAGCAGTGGTTCACTCATCGGTCCATTCACACTTTGTTTGCAAACCGTATCGACAAATGCAGGTGGAGCGTCAAGTCGCGGACAAGGGAATCATGGCTTGAATAGCGCTTCTTGCACTTGCAGATACGCTTCTTATAACAGAAGCAGAGCATGAAGGAGTTGCCGGATGCCGACGCTGTTCCGTTTTCTGTTCGTCTGCGCGATCCTCGCCGGGACGGTCTACGGAGCGATGTGGGCGCTTGTGACCTTCGTCGAGCCCGAGCCGCGCGACGTGACGATCCGCATTCCGTCTGAGCGGGTCAATCCGCCGGCGACGGGCGCGATCGGCACGACCAGGAAGTGACCGGCATGGTGGATCTGAGCCGCGCCCATGTGGAATCCTTCCTGGAGATGATGAGCGCCGAGCGCGGTGCGGCCGCCAACACGCTGCAATCCTATGAGCGCGACCTCGAGGATATTCATTCGTTCCTGACCGGGCGCAGCGTGCGGCTGACCGAAGCCGCCTCCGCCGATCTTTCCGCCTATCTCGCCTCGCTCGCCCGAAAGGGTTTCAAACCCTCTTCCCAGGCGCGCCGGCTTGCCGCCATGCGGCAGTTCTACAAGTTCCTCTATGCCGAGGGCCTGAGGACCGACGATCCCACCGGCATTCTCGACGCGCCGAAGAAGGGCCGCCCGCTGCCGAAGACGATGGGCGTCGAGGAGGTCGGCAAGCTGCTTGCACAGGCCGAGGCCGAAGCGGGCGATGCGGGCCCGGGCCAGTTGCAGCGCCTGCGCATGCTGGCGCTGCTGGAGCTGCTCTACGCCACCGGCATGCGGGTCAGCGAACTGGTTTCTCTTCCCGCCCGCGTGCTCGATCAGGAAGGCCGTTTCCTGATGATCCGCGGCAAGGGCAACAAGGAGCGGCTGGTGCCGCTGTCGCAATCGGCGATAGCCGCGCTGAAAGCCTATGGGCGCCTGCTGGCGGCGGAAAATGCCGCGGCCAAGGCCCCGCAGGAAAGCCCATGGCTGTTTCCGGCCGCCTCGAAGGAGGGCTATCTGCCGCGTCAGGTTTTCGCCCGCGACCTGAAGAACCTGGCGATCCGCGCCGGCCTGACGCCATCGATGATCTCGCCGCATGTGATGCGCCACGCCTTTGCCAGCCACCTGCTGGCCAATGGCGCCGACCTGCGCGTCGTGCAGGAACTCCTCGGCCATTCGGACATTTCGACCACACAGATCTATACGCATGTGCTCGAAGAGAGGCTGCAGCAGCTCGTCCAGACGCATCACCCCCTTGCCAAACAGGCGAAAAAGCACGAATAGGACCGGCGACAAAGGGCGGAGCCAGGAAAACGCCCCGGGCACAAGGAACGGAAACGCACCTCATGCACAATTATCTCGACTTCGAAAAGCCGATCTCCGACCTCGAAGGCAAGATCATCGAGCTGAAGAAGCTCGCAACGGAAGACGAGAGCATCGACACCACCGATGAGATCGGCAGGCTGGAGGTTCGCGTCCGCGAGGCGATCGTCGAAATCTATTCCAAGCTCAATCCCTGGCAGAAGACCCAGGTCGCCCGCCATCCGCAGCGCCCGCATTTCGTCGATTACGCCAAGACGCTGTTTCAGGAATTCACGCCGCTCGCCGGCGACCGCAAATTTTCCGAGGATGCCGCGATCCAGGCGGGCCTCGCCCGCTTCCGCGGCCAGCCCGTCGCCGTCATCGGCCAGGAAAAGGGCAACGACACCAAGACCCGCCTGAAGCACAATTTCGGCAGCCCCCGCCCGGAAGGCTACCGCAAGGCGATCCGCATCCTCGAAATGGCCGATCGTTTCGGCCTGCCGGTGATTTCGCTGGTGGATACGGCAGGCGCCTATCCCGGCGTCGGCGCCGAAGAGCGCGGCCAGGCCGAGGCGATCGCCCGCTCGACGGAAATGTGTCTCGGCGTCAAGGTTCCGCTCGTTTCCGTCGTCATCGGCGAAGGCGGCTCGGGCGGCGCCATCGCGATCGCCACCGGCAACAAGGTCTATATGCTCGAGCATTCGATCTACAGCGTCATCTCTCCTGAGGGCGCCGCCTCCATCCTCTGGCGCGATTCCACCCGCGCCCGCGAAGCGGCGACCAACATGAAGATCACCGCCGAAGACCTGAAATCGCTCGGCGTCATCGACGGCATCATTTCCGAGCCGCTCGGCGGCGCGCATCGCGATCCCGACAGCGTCATTGCCGCGACCGGCGACATGATCGCCAATGCGCTCGGCGAAATGGCCTCCCGTTCCGGCGAACAGCTGCGCAACGAGCGCCGCCAGAAATTCCTCAATATCGGCCGCAATCTCTAAAACCGCGGAAAAGCGCTGATACTTTTCCGCATCACGTCCGAGACAAGTTCGGCTTTCACCGATTGGGGCCAAATCTTGGCCACATTGATATTATCTGTAACATTCGCGCTTGCGGGGATGTTCAGGGCACGTCATAGGCTGGTAAGGATTTGTAAAGTATAAGCCGCCTATGATTCCGTCTGATGCCCGAACTCCATAGGCGGACCGGGTCGCATTATCTTTATGGGCTAGTTTGGATGCGCATACGTTATTTTGCCTATGTTTCCCTCATGGCGCTGGCTCTGACCGGCTGCAATGACGCATTGGAATCCGCGCAGGTCGATCTCTCCAAGGTCAAGAACAAGGTCGAGCAGCCGCTTCCTCCCCATATCCTCACCGCCATGTCCGCCAAGGGCATGGACCGCAATTCGCCGATCATGATCCGCATCTTCAAGGAAGAGGGTGCCATGGAGATCTGGAAGGCGAAGACCGACAACCGTTTCGACAAGATCGCCGACTACAAGATCTGCGCCTGGTCCGGCCGTCTCGGCCCGAAGGTCAAGACCGGCGACCGGCAGGCGCCGGAAGGTTTCTACGACCTGACGCGCGCCAACCTGAACCCCAATTCCAAATATTATCTGGCGATCAACACCGGCTTCCCGAACCGCTATGACGCGGCGAACGGCCGCACCGGCTCCGATCTGATGATCCATGGCGCCTGCTCGTCCTCCGGCTGCTATTCGATGACCGACCAGCAGGTGCTTGAAATTTACGCCTTTGCCCGCGACGCCTTCAAGGGCGGTCAGGCAACCGTGCAGCTTCAGGCCTTCCCCTTCCGCATGACGGCGGAAAACATGGTCAAGCATCGCCTCGACAGCAATTACGACTTCTGGAAAATGCTGAAGGTCGGCTACGACAATTTCGAAGTGACGAAGCGCCCGCCCGAGGTGGCCGTCTGCGAGAAGAAATACGTCTTCAATCAGCAGGTAACCGATGGCGGCGCCTTCAATGCCGCCGGCAAATGCCCTGCCATGTCGACGCCGCCGGCGCTGACGGCCGCTCTTGCCTCCTACGGCAAGACCTATGATGCCGATTATGCCAAGGCGATGAGCAAATTCGACGGCATGGCCTGGTACGACCCCTCCGAGGCCGAGCGCAAGGCCGTCGTCGCCAAGACGCGCAAGGGCCGCGAACTGGCTTATGCCCCGACCGGCACCTCGCTGGAAGCCGGCCGCATGGTCAAGGTCGCCGAACTCGAAGACCTGATGGCCAAGCGCACCGCGCAGGGGCTGGCCGCCAAGACCGCGCCGGGCGCCACGCCGGCAATGCCTGCCGCACCGCAGGCAATCTCGGCCCAGCCGCAGGCAACCGCAGTCGCTGCCGCGACACCGGCGGTCGTGCCCATCCCGACGCAGAACCCGCTGGCCTTTGCGGCGCCCGAACCGCAGGAAACCGCGGAAGCCGCGGCAAAGAAGCCGTTCTGGAAATTCTGGGCGCGGAACTGAACGGCTTGAGCCCCGTTCTCTACGATCTTCGCGGCCTGAAATGCCCATTTCCGGTGATCAAGACACGCAAGAAGCTTGCCGCCATGGCGAGCGGAACGCTCATTCGCGTCGACACCACCGATCCGCTGGCGGTGATCGACATGCCGCATTTCTGCAATGAGGACGGCCACGAGCTGGTCGAGACCGAAAAGACCGAAACCGGCCACCGCTTTCTGATTCGAAAGGGCTAACTAGCACGGCTTGCTTTGGCGTTGCTCGCCAAGGACGCAGCCCCACAGATCCTCTTTGCATCGACATCGATCTTGAAGGAAAAAACGATGAGCGCCGCCGCGTCATTTCGCAAGGATTACTCAGAACTCGTCCCGCCGAACCAGGACTTCTACCAAAATATTTTCAAGTTGAAAGGACGCGCCTTTCTGTTCGAGGGAACCAATGATGGTGTGCAGGGCTATGGAACGTTCAATTTGAAGGTCGAGGACCGTGAATATGGTCTGTCCAACGGGCTGTCACCGATTGAGTTGATGTTGTGGAGTTTCGAAATCGAAGGACGCACGATCGTCTGCGCTGTAGCGCAGCATTTCCGGCGCCTCTCCAACGCCCCGGCGGACATGCGCTTTCGCTATACTGTCGAAGCGATAAATGTGACTTGTCTCCATCACAAGGCGGATGCCGCGATCACAAAGGCCGATTGCCAGATGTTGTCGCGCATTTTGCGGAAGATGCTGCCCGACTATCACCGCATGGCATTCCGGGATTTTCCGCTGCAAACGGCCGCCCCCATTGAGATCGTTGAAAGGTGGAACAATCCGAATCGGCAAGTTGCGTCTTTTCTCACGTTGACGACGCAAGTCGCGTGGGACGTTGAATCCGCGGAGCGCCAAATGGAAGGTATAGATAGCTTTTTCAAAGAAGGTTGGCGAGACCTATATGATTTTGCCTCCGACAATAATTTCGCCGTCAAGTTCCGCGCTCCGCGAATTGAAGACATTCCTTCGTTTAGCGTCATCTTCGATGGCCTTGAGTTCACGTACAACTATCAGGAGGTTTCAGAAACAATAGGCCAAAAAACCTTTTGTTCTACTGTGTTATACACTCCTTGGTCGCCGAACTCTCTCAGGGCATCTGTCGACGGGGCTATATCTTCTATCGCCGATGAGACGAGAGCAAGAGCTGACCGGTTTGCACGCTTTAGGGTTTACAAGAAACTTAGAGCAAGCTGGGGTGAGAAATATCGGGACACCCCTCTTAGCGTGATTTTGCTTTCGGGAGAACTTTGATGACTGAATCGATTGCTCCCGATTATAAATAAGCTTCTGGCTAGATTCGCATGCCGGGAATGGCGAGCGGATTGTCGGACAGCGCCGCGCGATCCGGCATGTCGATGCGCGGCTTGCCCAGAAAGGCGTCGAACAGATCCTTCACGAAGGCCTCAGGCAGATCCTTGGTGATCAGCACCATGCGCGTGCGCCGGTCGCTGGGATCCGGCCAGGCGGCAAGCCGCACCGGCGGATGGAAGATGCTTTGCACCCCATGCAGCACCAGCGGCCGCTCCGGCCGGTCGGAGACGGAAACGATCGCCTTCATCCTGAGCAGCTTCTCGCCATGGGCGGAGCGCAGCAGATCGATGAACATGTCGAGCGCCATCGGATCGATCGGCTTCTCCTCGATGATCGAGAAGGAGCGGATCGAGGCATCGTGACGGTTGACGTCGTGCGGGTCCTGATGCGCGTGATCGCCATCATGATCATGATGGTGGTGATCATGGTGGTGGTGGCCATGGTGATCGCCATCATGATGATGACCGTGGTCGTGATCTCCATCACGACCGTGGCCGTGGTCGTGATGCGCCTCGTGCGCATCCTCGTCCTGCAGCCAGCGGCCGACATCGGCGATCTTCGTCGCCGGATCGTAGAGCCCGTTGACAAGCACCGCGGCGCTGCCGGCCTCAGTGCTGTCGGCGTCCATCATCGCGGCGCGCGGATTGAGCGCGCGCAGGCGCTGTTCCAGCTTGTCCGTTGCCTCAGCCATCGCCTTCTTCGAGACGATCAGCCGGTCGGCGACCGCCGCCTGCTTGCGGGCTTCCTCGTGATTGTCGAGCGTCTGCAGCCCGTTCACTGCATCCACCACGGTCACGACGCCGTCGAGTTCGAAATTTTGGGCGATGACCGGATTGCCCATGATCGCCTGCATGACCGGAGCGGGATCGGCAAGGCCCGTCGTCTCGATGACGACGCGCTTCACCGGCTTGACCCGGCCCGTCTGCACGGCATCCATCAGGTTTGCCAGCGTATCCACCAACTCGCCGCGCACGGTGCAGCAGAGGCAGCCGTCTGACAGTTCGATGATCGAATCGCCGGAGCTTTCGACCAGGAGATGATCGATGCCGACATCGCCGAATTCATTGATGATGACGGCCGCATCCTTCATCGCGGGATCTTTGAGGATGCGGTTGAGCAGCGTCGATTTGCCGGCACCGAGAAAGCCGGTCAGGATGGTGACCGGAATCCTGTCGTTGAGCGCGCTCATGTCGTTTGACCCTAGAAGCTGATCTTAGAAAGATGTCGGGCGCGGCATCGGCACCGGCACGTTGGCGATGCCTCCCGCCGTATCGCCGGTCGCCACCTTTTCCGGCTGCTGAGCTGGCTGCGGGTCCTGACCGGGAATGAGGCCGGCAAAGACGAAGCGCGGATCGTGGTCCATTTCCAGGATATAGGGCGACTGCACCTTCATGCGGCCGACTTCGTCGCGCGTTTCGCTGCGTATCTTGGCGCCCTTGGCGCTGCAGATATCGGCGGAGATGTCGGTCACCTGGTCCTGCCCCTGCCCGTAAGGCCGCAGGGACCCCAGCGTTTCATTGCCGGGAAACTGCGATGTGAAGCCCTTTTGCAGCAGGTTCGCCGTTGCATCGGCGCGCGCCGCCAGGCTGTCGGTGCCGAGCACGACGGAGACGATGGTGCGGCCGTTGCGGGTCGCCGAACCGATCTGGTTGAAGCCCGAGGCGCAGATGAAACCGGTCTTCATGCCGTCGGCGCCGGCGAAGCGGCCGATCAGCATGTTGAGGCTCGGCACGTTCTGCTGGCCGTTGGTGAAACCCTCAAGCGCGAAATAGCTGGCATATTGCGGAAAATCGCGGCGCAGCGCCACGGTCAGCACCGCAAGATCGCGCGCCGTCGTATATTGCCCCTTGCCCGGCAGGCCGTTCGGATTGACGAAATGCGAATCCGTCATGCCGAGCTTCAGCGCCTCGCCGTTCATCCGCGTCACGAAGCCTTCCTGCGTGCCGCCGATGGCTTCGGCGACCGCGACGGCGATGTCGTTGGCCGATTTCACCATCAGGATCTTCAGCGCGCTATCGAGCGTCAGCTTCTGGCCCGGCTTGAAATACATCTTGGCGGCCGGCTGCGCGGCGGCGCGCTTGCTCATGACGATGGGTGTATCGAGGCTGATCTGGCCGGCGCGGATCGCGTCGAACACGGTATAGACGGTCATCAGCTTGGTGAGCGACGCCGGATACCATTTGCGGAAGGCTTCTTCATGCTCGAGCACACGGCCGGTCTGCACATCGACGAGAATATGCGGATTGGCCGCGGCGAGCGGAACCGAGGCAAGAAAACCAGCCGTCGCGGCGACCGCGAAACTCAGCGGCCGCAAGGCGGCAAACAAACGGAAGTGGCTCGTCGACACGCTTTGTCCTTCGGATATCAGGAAAATCTCGAAACCTTCCCCTATTTAGCCTATATGGCTATGACATGGCAAAGGTCATTGACTAAGTAATTTCCACAGGCTCACGCCTCAGCCGCCTCACGTCCTTGTGATGCGATGAACGATTGCCGGGATTTCATAACAGGAACGCCAACATGCCGATTTTGAACAGAGCCGCCGAATTGCAGGACGAGGTCGCCGAATGGCGCCGTCATATTCACGCCCGGCCCGAGCTGCTCTTCGCGGTTGAGAATACGGCCGCCTTCGTCGCTGAAAAGCTCAAGGAATTCGGCGTCGACGAGATCGTCACCGGCATCGGCCGCACCGGCGTCGTCGGCCTGATCAAGGGCAAGGGCGAAGGCCGCCGCACCGTCGGCCTGCGCGCCGACATGGACGCCCTGCCGCTGACCGAAATATCAGGCAAGCCCTGGGCCTCGAAGACGCCGGGCAAGATGCATGCCTGCGGCCATGACGGCCACACGGCCATGCTGCTCGGCGCTGCGAAATACCTGGCCGAAACCCGCAACTTCAACGGCAATATCGCCGTCATCTTCCAGCCCGCCGAAGAGGGCGGCGGCGGCGGCAACCTGATGGTCAAGGACGGCATGATGGAGCGCTTCGGCATCGAAGAGGTCTACGGCATGCACAATCTGCCGGGCCTGCCTGTGGGGCAGTTCGCCACCCGCAAGGGCGCGATCATGGCGGCGACCGACGAATTCACCGTCACCATCAAGGGCCGCGGCGGCCACGCCGCCCAGCCGCACCGGACGATCGACCCGATCGCCATCGGCGCCCAGATCGTCTCCAACCTGCAGATGATCGCCTCGCGCACCGCCGATCCGATCAGCTCGGTCGTCGTCTCGGTGACCAAGTTCAATGCCGGTTTCGCCCATAACGTCATCCCGAACGACGCGACCTTCGCCGGCACCGTCCGCACCCTCGACCCCGAGGTGCGCACGCTGGCCGAGACCCGGTTCCGCCAGATCGTCGAGGGCATCTCCGCCGCCCACGGCGCCGAGGCCGAGATCGGCTTCAACCGCAACTACCCCGTCACCATCAACCATCCAGATGAAACCGAGCATGCGGTCGCCACCGCCAGCGCCATTGCCGGCGAGGGCAACGTCAACGCCGAAATCGATCCGATGATGGGCGGCGAGGATTTCTCCTACATGCTGAACGCCCGCCCCGGCGCCTTCATCTTCATCGGCAACGGCGACAGCGCCGGCCTGCACAACCCGGCCTATGACTTCAACGACGAAGCCATCGCCCACGGCATCTCCTACTGGGTCCGCCTCGCCGAACAACGCCTGGGCGTCTGACAACAATTAAGGCTTGGCTTCGCGCCAAGCCTTTTGTATGCATGGCTTCAAGTGGTCCCGTAGCTCAGCAGGATAGAGCACCAGATTCCTAATCTGGGGGTCGCGCGTTCGAATCGCGCCGGGATCACCAATAAAATCAAGCGCTTATGGCGCAAAGTAAGTTGCTGCATGTCGCATTCGTGTTGCAACTATTTCCTTTGATTTCCAAGGATTTCAATTAGCCAGCGGCGAATCCATGCGACAAGCTATGCAACATGTCGCGGGAGCTTTCATGTCTGGCAGCACCCAATCAGATGGAGGACACATATGACCGATTCCCAGTCACCGCTTGCAAAGCTTGATGAAATCCGAGCTGCCTTAGTTGAGCAGCGCCGCTCGGAGGCGAAGAACATCGACGTGCAGTCAATCGAAGCATCGAGTCAGTCCTTGAGCCGACGCGTCGGCCAGTCGTCATTGTTATCGATCCAAGACCAGATTGAAGCTGTTGACCGCATGATTGCTGATGAAACCCGTTTAGAAGGTTAGCAGGAATATCGGCTATTGCCGTGACCTAGGAAAGCTGCCGCGGCAGACAACGACGCCGCCGCGGCAAGTAGGGGTGAACAAAGCGGTCGTTAGGCAGCCTGCTTGACGATCGCCCTTCGCTTTTTGCACTTTCTGAACCACGTGATCCCGAGCGCCCTCCAAAACGGCACCTTGTGCGTAGCGGCAAAGAGCTTCGCCTCATCCTCGGCCGTGAATAGCAAGTCGACTATGGCGTCAGTCAGGTCCTCGGGCGTGATCTTGTCGCAGTATTCCTCGTCTGTAAGGAGCATCTCCACAGCCTTGATTTGCGGAGCAGTGAGGGGACCACGTTCTGCGCTCGCCAAAACCTCCAAGATTTCACGCGCGAGCTTCGGACCGCGCCGGCTGACGAGTGCCTCAATCTGCTTGATCGCAATCGTCTGACGGCTACCGGTTCCGGTATACGCGTTGGTGGTCTTCAAAACCTTCACGCCGGCTCTGGTGCAGACGAGTTCCAATGTCTGGGCGTCCTCGTCTGCAGCCGCCAGCGCTGCCTGGTGAAGCTGCAGCGTCGTCACACCGAGCCGGTCTGTGTTCTGGCCGATAAATGCCTTTGCCTGAGCGATGGTGCTCTCCGCCTCGACTATCATGACCGGGATCTTCTCAATGTGCGGGTTCGACGCAGCGGCAATCGCCGTATGCTGACCATCCAGAACCTTGAGGATCGTCTGTCCGTCGCATTCAGCGTAAGCGCAAATGGGCGCCTTGAACTTAACCCAATCAAAACCTTCGATAATGCGCCTAATCTGGCGAGTACCCTTTTCGCTGATGTTTCGCTGATAGGCTGGATCAACGAAAAGATCGACTGGATTGACGAGCTCGAAAATGGGCATGCCTGTGGGCGGGATCTGTGGATTCAGGCCTGCGATGCTGACCGGCGCTATCGGTCTCACGTTGTTTTGCATTTATGGCTCCTCTGGCATTCGCCAGCGGCAGCCGGCCGCTGTCTTCTACGGAGCGCGCAGAGAACCGTTTAACGCTTGGTGTCGACACGCTTTCCGAAGCTCTAACATCCACACTTCATGGCGTCGTTTTGAAGCACAATGTGGATAACTTGGGGCCCTTGACTATTCCACGTTGCTCGCAGAACGTGCCGCTCAACGGGGAGGATATTGCAGTGAGCAACGATGTTGTCATTAGGTCTGGAAGAACCACTAAGATTGGCGACCATGATGCTGAAATTCGGGATGCCGATGCGCGCACGGTTTTTGTTGATTTCTTTTCAGAAAATCGTCTCAGTAACAACACAGTTTGCATATCCCTCGGCGCGCTTCACGCCGACGGGGCGAACGGACCCGTCATCGATGTTTCAACGCGTCTGCGCATGGATCTCGGTTTTGCTCAGATACTGCACGGAGTACTTGGTGAGATCATCGCTACGGCTCTGAAACCGGTTGATCAGAAACCGAATTGACGCATGGAAAGGCTTTTCACGGCACTTGGCATACTCGCAAAGGCCTTGGGCGCGATTCTGGTCACGTTAGTATCCCTTGGCCTGATACTCGCAGTTTTGGGCGGATGGTCGGAATCCAACACCGAACGCGCCTCCTATGAATGCACGGTGCGTCGCATGGATCATCATATCGCAGCGGAAGACACTGGAGCATACCATGACACATGCATGGCGGCAGTAGGATATAGACGCGTCGGCGCCTGCTATTCTGGCAATCTCATCGCAGCGCCAGCCTTTTGTTTCGCTCCGGGCTGGCAGGCCTGGAGATAGCTCGGCACCGAACACATTAGTCGCTCAAGGACTCGCTCACACGGAAGCACCGCCGCCATGACCTCGCCTGACACCGCCACCCTACTTGAGGACGCCGCCGATCGGATCGCAGATATCTCGCGAGCTGATCTGCAGATCATGCTTCGTCGGGCGGCGCTACGGCTGCGCAATGCCGGCACCGTCTCGATGGAGGATGACGTCGAGGACGCCTTGCGCGACCTGGTCAGCGAGCTTGGCATGACGCGTAACGACATGATCAGGTTTATCGTCCGAGAGTGGATGGAGAAAAACACCTATCTGCCGGTGCACAATCTCGATGAAGACGGCGCGGTGTAGCCGGTGACGCTTGAAGTCCTGGGCTTACCTGCATATCTCACTGGTACGCACGGGTAACTATTCAATGCTACGATAAGGTGTATTGACAGTTACCCTTATAGTCTGGCAAGAAAATCATGTTGCGAGCGATGCAACAATTTCCTTAAACCGCCGTTAATTGGCGGAGAGTAAATTGGCAGCATGGTTCGTAGTCTTGGGGGGCATAAGATGAGCTTTGCACGTATTGCGGCCTGCGAGGGGTAGGACGACGTTTTCGCTGAGGCGATTCGCGTCGCGTGCCCGTATCAATTGCCGACGGTTCCGTCGGGCTATTTTAGCAGGTTATCGATGACACATCTGACTGAGGTTCTGTTCTCTGTATTTGCAGGCGTCGCGGCTGCGATGTTTGCTGCGAATGTCGTCATGCTTGTCCTTAAGTATCAGCACCGCGCAGGCGCAGCCCGTAGGGTTGCGCGCTTGCTCGCACCTGCAACGTCGTACCTTTTGCTTGGGGGTAAGTCGGGCCGCGATATGCGAGATCAGTGGAAAGCATAATCGGTGCAATCGGTCGTAGTAGTTCCTTATCTTGGTGCGGTTCCTACGACCTTTTTCATAGGATGCTTCGGCAGTATCGCAGTGGAAATTGGCGCGGCGCTGAAAGCATCCGTCGATCTAGACGGCCGCTGCCCGGAACGCTACCTGCGGCCTTTCTACATAATAATCCGTGTGCTGATGATCTTGGTCGCCGGGGCTATTCCTGCATTTCTCGACGCAGCGAACTCATTGACCGCGCTTTATATGGGCGCCAGCGCACCGCTATTCTTGGACCGCCTCGGGCGGGGTGTCGATGCCGCCCAAGTATTGAAGGAGCCGAGCGCCGGCGCTTAATAATGCTGCAGTCGGATCAACGGCTCGACGACGACAATCTTTGCTCATCCAAGTCATAAACCGCGGCGTTATCCTGCTCCTCCCGCAGCCCCTTATAAGAGGCGTGCCGCAGCTTGCCGTCGCCGGTCCACGCCCGATACTCGATCTCGGCAATGAGCTTTGGCTTCACGAAAATTGCTCCCTTGCGATCGACGACCGCAGCCGGCGTGGATGTGATGAGGCCGTCGAGATTCTCACGAAGCTCATGAGCGTTGCGCTCGTTGAAGCCCGTCCCGACCCCGCCAACGTAGACCAGCGTCTTGCTCTTGCGCGCGGCGAGCAGAAGCCGGCCTATCCCGGCACGCGCGACTGTGGATCGCTCATAGCCGACGATCACAAAGCTGTCGCTCTGGACGCATTTGATCTTCACCCAATCGCCAAGGCGGCCGGAGCTATAGGGCGCACTCCTACGCTTGGCGATGATGCCCTCAAGGCCATGCTCGCAGGCGCTTGCCAGCAACAGATCGCCATCAGCCTCGATCTCCTCGGAAAGCCGGATATCGCCCTGCTCGCCAGCCGGCACCAGATCCTCGAGCAGATGCCGGCGCATGCTGAGTTCGGAATTTCTGAGATCATGGCCGTCGAAATAGAGCAGATCAAAAGCCATGAAGATGGCGTCGCTTGAGCTCTTCTTGCCGCCACGGCCGCCGAGCGATTGTTGCAGCAGGCCGAAATCCGGCCGGCCCTGCTCGTCGAGAACCACCGCCTCGCCGTCGAGGATTGCCGTGCCAACAGGAAGCCACAACGCCGCCTGTTGGATCGCCGGGAAACGATCTGTCCAATCGTGGCCCCCGCGCGTCAGGATGCGAATGCCTGTCGGCCCGACATGAACCGACAGGCGATAGCCATCCCACTTGACCTCATAAACCCAGTCATCACCCTTCGGTGGCTTTGGCTTCAGCAAAGCAAGGCAGGGCTCGATACGGTCCGGCATGAGATCTAACGGAAGGCTGGGCTGGTCGGGATCTCGGCGCCGACGTGGGCGACTGCGGAGCAGCGCGTCGGCTTCACCGAGCAGCGGTTTGGGAGACTTGCGAGGCGGCTTCGTCATGCCGGCAGTTCATCAGCATCACCTTAAAAAGCAATTGACCTAGATTGATTATTGACTCGCAAGCGCATGCGAACATAATAAGAACATCGGCGCTGCGGCCGCCAATCTGAAAACAGAAGATGTGGAAAACGGATATGCGCGAGCAGCCGATCGGCGAAGCCTTGGAAGATGAGCGATAAGAATTCGACTGATACCGAGCAGTTCCTCGGCTGGCATCGCGGAAAGAAAGTCGGCGTGATCTGCGAGGACTGTGAGTTGTTGCGTTTCTATGACGGTAGCGAGCTCTTCGAGAAATATGACAACATCAATATGCCGTCGCTGCTGCCGAAGCTCGCGAAAGAGCGTGGGTGCGAGCGCACAGAGAACAGTTTCTACGAACGCTGCAGGATGACATACCACCACAAGCCGGACGTCTGGGCCCGGAAGATGGGCTACGTGCCTCGCGACGAGATCCAGGCCGAAGACCGCACCTTTGGCGATCTGCCCGAGTGGGAGGGGTTAGTGGCCTTTTGCAGGAACGCGGCTTGCAAACGGAAACAGCCACTTGATCGGTGGGCACTGCAGAAGCGGCTCGGCAAAGATACGAAGATTTCGGCAATAGGTCCGCGCCTGAAATGCAAATGCGGTCACCGCGGTGCCAACATCGTCATCGGCTATGTTTCGCGGTGATCTCGGAACACAAGAAGGGAATGATAAATGATTGCTGGGCTGATCATCTGCGCATCGCTGACCGTCGTCGATGGCGACACAGTGAAATGCGATGGGCAGAACATGCGACTACTGGGGGAAGGAGTTCCGTTTATCTCGGGCGTCGATACGCCGGAGATCGGATCGCACGCGAAGTGCATCAAAGAACGGAACCTGGCGTTGATCGCCAAGGGCAGGTTGAAAGAGCTGCTGGCTGAAAAGGGACTGCGCGTCGTGTTCAGCGGCGCGGTGGACAAGACACAAACGCACCGGCCGTTGGTCAACATCTACCGAAAGAATGGTGAAGAAATCGGCAAGAAGCTGCTGAAGGAAGGGTTTGCACGAACATGGAGCCCAAAGCGGCGAAACGACTGGTGCGATTGACCAGTTCACGTCGTCGCTAGGTCAGACAAGGATAAACGGACTGTTAGTTGGAGCCAGGAGGCTGCTGTGCTCGCGAAGTGAAAATGTAAGCAACTACTGCCCCTAGGACCGCTGAAACGGCGTCAGATTGCACAATCTTGGCAACTCCTAGAAACATGGTCGCCGGCACGACAACCATAACGCCAAGTAAAGGCAGAGCGTACGGAGCATATGGACTGCCGGGCGTTATCTTTGGAGCGAAGAAAATGAAGCCGATCAGCATAATGGCTGAAAGAACAAAGACGCCGCCCGTCGGTGTCTGTGCATTCGATATCAATGTTGCGATTGTATTCATAAAGCTGTCAGCGCCCCGTTGTAGATTCACCAATGGTGACACAACTTAACGAAGTATTCGAGTCCCAGCGCAGAAATACATCCTCCCGTGCGGCGGCTTTCAGGTATCGCTGTAAAAGCTGCGAAATCCCTATACATCAATCGACTGCGCGGTAGGCGGTGACTTCCTTGGCGTGGATCACGGTTCACTAATCAGTTGATCTTCAACCAATGCCGAAAGGCCGCAACTGCACCATCGCTGGCATAGGCAATGATGCCGCCGATCGTCAGGCCGGCGAAGGCGATAAGCCCTGAGACCCCGTAGCCGAGGGTCTTCATTTTTTTCCACTCCTCGAGAGTGGGTGCGACCACCTCGTGGTTCTTCTCGACGGTCTCCTTGACGCTTTTGATCTCCTCGCGGATCTGGCCATCAACGCCACTGCTGACCGTTATCGTCATGTCGAGGAGATGGATTTGCTTGGCCTGCTCGTCGAGCCGTCTGTGGATGACAGCACGACTTTCATGGGCACTATCTTTCTCGTCGCTGACCTCCTCGCGAAGGTGAGAAACGCTATCCTCGATTCCGGTCAGTCTGCCTTCGACACGGCCGAGCGCGCGAAGGATGTCGTCATTGGATGCCATTTATGTCGACGCCTGCCTGTCTATGGGTTGAACTTCAACTTTTCGGATTGGGAAATGCCGTTGGCGATGCGGTCAATCATGATGCCCTGCGGATGCACGAAAGACACTGGCGTCAACTCACCGATGGACGCGGCGGCCCTTACGACGGAGCCGATAGGTAGGATAACGGCGCTCGATCCCTGATAGGTAATCACATTCCCCGAAACACTACCGACCACCTGCGAACTGAGACGCGCGATGCCGTCAGGGCCGCTATAGATATGGATGTTCTGTTCAGGTCGGAAGATGCTCGGGTCAGCGACGGTGATCGTATTATATGGCGTCACCCCGTCCGTTCCCGACTGGACTGTCAGGGTCGTGCTTGGCAACTCCAGCATGCCGGGCCACATGCCATCAACGGTAGGCGATACCCAAGCAGCATAGGTGTCGATAGCAGCATCGCAGCAAGATGATGTCTGTGCGAGAATATCGTTACGCAAGCGCCATTTGCCGGAAGCATCCGTGCCATCTGCCGGCCATGTATTGTTGGCACCAAATACCTGATAGGAGGTATGAAGCCCTTGTTCGTTGACGACGATGGTTCCTGTGGCCGGAGATGCGCCGCCAGCGAAGGTGTATGTGAAGGTATCCGCGCCAGTGACCGTAATGACGTAGCTACCATTGTAGGCAGTCACACCCGTCGCCCCTGAAATGCTGACGGTCTGTCCGGTCACCAAACCATTGAGACCGCTGGTCATGGTTGCTGTTGCCGTGGTGCCCACCGATGTGATGGTGACGCTTCGGGTAATCGTGGTGCGACCCAACGGGGGGAACGCGACAATGCGAACGCCAGGGTATTCGGCGCGGATGCGGGTGACCAGTGAACGATAGTTGGTGTTGAACCACGTGTTGTACGACGTGGATGTATCGTTTTGCCCCATTTGGTTTGCGATGACGGTGAAAGGCCACCGGTTGCCGTTGAATGCGTAGATTTCGCGGATGATATCCCGGCGCCTGGTCGCAATGGCTGAACCAGTCCCGGTATATTCGCGGACAGATCCCGCGCCGGGCAAACCAACCAAGCAATGGGGGATTCGACCGATACCACCATTCTTGTCGAGCCAGCGGCGAAACCAGCCAAGATTGCCGCGCGTATCAGCCGCAGCGCTGAATTCCTGCCGGCTTTCACCCAGGCTGTCGACGAAGCCAAGGGCGATCGGACGGCCATCCCAGTCACCCTTGGCGACCATGAAGTCGAACCCGTAATATTGCGGCTGTGCCAGCGTTCCGTAGCCGGTATCGAGCGCGACTGTGCTGTCGGCGTTCGGCGTATCCTTGAATGCCAGCAAGGTTGCGTGATCGGAAGCACCCCACACGCGTTCACCGCGATGCTTCTGAATGCGGAACACCGGCCAAATCTTTTCAGCGACAGCGGTATGATAGAACACCCACAGCTCAATTTCGCTTTCGGCCGCGACGTCCGGCGTGGTCAGTTCGTCCGTCCAGGCGCCATTCGTCTGGTCGGCGATGGTTACCGTATTCGAGGCTGCGACTTGCAACTGGTAGAAGACGCCTGCGACCCGGGCGAACATCGCATCGACGACAACGGAATTGCCAGGCGCGCCGATCGTGCCGGTGACGATGGTTTCCTGTGGCGAGTTCCCGCCTTCCGTCGAGGCAAAGCCGGACAGGTGAAACTTGAACATCCGCGTTTTATAAGACGGCGTGTTGATGACCATCTTGGTGCACACATATTCAGTGCCGGACGCCGCGGTGACGATGTTACCTGATGGCATTCGGTTGCGCGTCGCAAAGAACATGAAGCGGTCGGGATCTCCGCCGCTTCCGCCCCCGGCATTCAACATCGGGTTCGTCAAGGCGAGTGAAATTGCATTCATCATCGGCGTCTACTCCCAGCAGCCTTGAGCGGCGCCGAATTTATTGTGGCTGGCAATCTGGTTTGCGAACGGCCGATCCGTCTTCAGGACGATGACCGACGTCTGCAGGCTCGGCGTCAGGCGAGAGAACCCGTCGCACGCATTCTGCTTGCTGGTCGTCTGGCAGCCCGAGATCAGCGCACAAAGCGGCAGCATCAGAAGTGGAAACTTCGTCATCGATTGTGTTCCTTTCGCGCAGAACCTGGACGGATTTCGTGAGGGCGGCTGTTGCGGCCATTTGCTTGCCTTCCGACTGCCCGAGCCAACGAGCCGGGTAGAAAGCGAGCATGGCGCCGAGGGCGACGGCGACTGGCAGCTTGATGACGTCGGGGATTAGGGAGAGCATCAGATACCCTCCAGGCAGAACTGGCGTTCTTTCTGCCGGCGCCGGGTCAGGCCTGGGAAGACGATCCCCGCGGCGCGGTTCCATTTGAGGAGAGCTTCGCAGCCTTCGGCGGTCTTGCCCTGATTGATGAGCCTTACCGCGCTGGACCCGCAGGCGGCCTTGATGCCGACGTTGTAACCGAATGAGGTCAACGCCACGAAGCGCGCATCCGGCAGTGGGACCGTGACGCAGCGCTCAATGCCGGCCGCATAGGTTTGCAGCTCCAGAGACAGCAGCGCCTTGCATTGGGCGACCGTCCTGTAATTTCCGGGCTTCACGCCGTTGGTGGACCCGTAGCAGATCGTCCACGGCTGGCCTTGTGTGGCCGGATCTGGATAGGCATTCTGCCGAAGCCCCTCGAAACTGCCGACGAGCGCCACGGCCATTGCAGCCGCGGCGCTACCCTTCTGCAGGCGGTTTGCCATTCAGATCTCCTGAAACTTTCTGTTGAACGAAAATGCGGGCGATGATCGCCGCAACGGCCAAAAGGCCCGTGATCGCCGACATGGCGAGTTGGATGTAGAGGTTCTTCGCTACCCAGGTGGCGGCCACAAAATTGTAGATCGGCTCAAGGATGATGAAGAGGAACGCCAAGGCCATCAGGCGCACCGACCAGGCGCGCTTAAGCACCTCGCGCCAGTTACGGACGAGCATGGAGAGTTCTCCGATTTTGGATGTGAAAATGCCGCTCGGAGGCGGCTTGGCTTTTTAGCGCGGCAGCGCATCAAATGATGTCAGGGAGGTGGGGTAGCCAAGACTCGACATCTTCGCCCTTCGCCATATTTCCTTAACACCATCAAGGAGCGAAATATGTTTCGAGCACTAGCCGTTTCTCTATCTGTCAGTGCCACAGCTATCCTGTGCCAGCCGGTTTTTGCAGCTGACATAATCGAGGGTTATCGCCCACCACCGGCTACGCGCCACGTCGTTTACCACCCTAAAAAGGTGTATGTCAGGAAGACCTTTCACGAGTGCGGTCAGCTATTGGTGGAATACCGCCCGCCGTACCGTCCTCACACGGAGATTGTTACCATCTGCCATCCACGCAAGTATGTCCTTACCCGATACTGACGGCCTGGAAGGCCTACTTCATCGTTTTTTGTGGAAGTTAAAATTGCTGAAGGACGAAACACGTGTGGCAGTTCTCCTCGCCGTCGGCATCGGGGGCGCTTTTTTGATAGCCATTCGATACGGTATACACGCCGGCTATTTGACCCCCTGACGGTTAGAGAGAAGCTGCGGCCGCAAAAAACTGATCGATCTGCTGCGACGCGAAGCCCATGGCCGCAAAGCCGGCCGCCATCATCGGGCTGTCCTTGACGAAGGTGCCGCTATATTCGAACGCATCCTGCGTCTCGCCGTCCTGTTGAGCCACCCACGCCTTGACCTGGTCGAGCAGACCGGAGCGCCGAAGCATCAGCCGAAACTGACGCGCGGAAACCGAAAACACTTCGGGCGGGGCATCCCGGAAGGCCACAAGAGCGGGATCGTCATCTGACAGAAATTCTTCCGCTACCCCTTCCTGCAATTGCTCGTAGAGACCATCGATAGCGCCGCCGGCCGATCGTGAAACGTAGGGCATTACGCGTTCCTCCCGCATGGATAGTGGAAGCCATCAGTCCAGACCCAACAGTTGCCGGAGGCGCCGGCGACGCGGCGGATCTGCTTGGCTGTGTTTGTCCAGATCTCGCCAGACCCGACGGCATAGCTCGATGCAACCTGGATAGAGCCCACGTTGCCGCCATCACCTCCAAGGCCGGCGACCAGAACACCTTGTGCTGGGTCGCTAAGAAGCGCCGAAGCGGTGGTTGCACCTGATGTGTAGAAAAAGCGCAGTTTGGCCTTTGCTTTAACCCCGTTCGGAACAGTGAGCGCGAGCAAGTTCGATGTTGTTGATATGCTGACGCTGGCTGCATCCACGACCGGCGTTACGAACGTATATTCATCGCGTGGATACATCACGAATGGCCGGATAAGCGAGCTCGCATCCGTAATCACCACTCCGATTTGTTTGACGATGGTGTAGCCGGTCAGCAGCGTCGTGTTGACTCCTCCGATCGTTGCCGAAGTCGATAGAACGACGTCGAAGGACAAATCCGAATCTTTGCGGATGGCATAGGCGAAATAGCTCGTGCTTGCCGCAACGGAGCCGGTATCGAGGCCACCATTCCCGGTTGCTACTGCCCATGTGCCGTTCAACCGCTTCGTCATGGTGCTGGCGCTGGAGACGAACGACGATCCCGACCTGGCAGTTCCGGCCGCGAAATCGACATGTGTGGTTGGGCTGCCGCTGTTGTTGGAAAGCAGCAGCCCGTCAATGAAGCTGCCCACCGCCGTGCTGTCAGCTTTCGCCAGGAGCCTCGTCATCAGCTTGTTGGTGAAGAACGCCGTCCCGCTGCAGATGATGAATGCGGAATACCCGTTCGGGACAATCAGCGTTGCCGCCCCGTCGATTGTCTCCGCCCCGTTGGGATCGATCGTTACATCGGCGCCGTCTGCGATGACGGTATAGTGCCAGTTCGCACCGAGCGTTGCCGCGACCGTCAGGGTGACGATAGCGGCGGCCGTGAAGCGATGAACGGCATTATTGTCCGACGCGAGCGCCGTGTAATCACCCGCCTTGGCCGCATATATCATTGCCTGGTCAAAGGAGACATCAACGCCGTTCTGCGTGAACCCGAGCAGGCCGCCGCCCTTCAGATACATGCCGGTCTGCGGGTTCGACGCGAAACCCACGCCCGGGGCGGACACTGTCCCACTTGCCGCCTTTAGCGGTGCGACCATCGGCGCCGAGCCGTCGCGCGGTAGCGAGTTGGTGATTTCGTTGCCGAGGTCGGTGGTCAGTGCATTCCACGGCACGGGGTCGATGACCTGGCCGACCGAAGGCGTTGTTCCGGCGGCCTTGGAATAGACGCCGGTGGATGGGTTTCTGGGCATTCACCTTCTCCAAAAAGAAGCGCCCCCGCGAATTGCGAGGCCATTAATGGTGTAGTATTGGTTGCCGATGCAGATCGATCACGACCCTGAAGAGCCGAAAGTTGACCGCGGACCTGGTCCGTGGAAATCGCTGTTCGTTGTTTTGCTGGTGGGATTTTTCATCAACCTTTTCACGAGGTCGGTTGACTGGGTATCCCTCTCGCTGGGCGCCGCGATCGGCGGATGCGTTGTTGCTTGGGCAATTGAGATTACCGGGAACAAAGTCCCCGACTCATGGCGCGGTAAGTCGGGGCATTCCCGCCGCTCCGGACTCGACCAGCGCTGAAACGAGGCGCGCCCTTAGTTGATCATTTCGCGAAAGCTGCTGTGTCCCTGCCCGCAATACATCCAGCGCAACGTCGGGGTTCGTCTCCATCAGCACGCGAGATAGTCGCTCCACCACGGACGGCGGCTGCCCGGTCACGGTTCCGAGCATCTTCGAAAGACCTGTTGTAATCGCGCCGATCGGGTCGCCCCGCACCAGACGCCCGATAACCGCCGGGTCGAACTGATTCATGTCCGCGGCATCCGCTAGGTTGTCGGCCGTCTTCGAATTGCCTAGCGCTGCGTTTGCAGTCCGAAACATCGTCTGTTCCCGCGCGATGCGGTCTGTGAGCTGCTCTCCTCGCCCCGGAGCAGCAAACGCGGGCAGTTCGGCTTCAAACTTCGGTGTCTGCAGCATCCGAGCTTTGTTCGTCGTCGGAGACGAAGACGCTCCTTCCAGGCGAGCGATCAGCGGGTCGATGTAGCCGGCGCGGAAATCCACCTGTTCGCCGGGAGGCATTGCCTCGAATTCAGGAATCGTGTCCTGGGCTCTGCGGGAAATGCGGCTTGCCGCGCTGCCCGCGTCAACGGCGTCGATCCGGCGCGAGGCACGGGCAAATGCGTCCCTGGCTCCTACATATCCCTCGGAAGCATCGGCTAGCGCTTGGTCGACCAGCCCCTGAACGCGAGACAGGTAGTGCGCACGATTGCCGGCCCCCTGTGCTTCTGCTCGTTGGATCATGTCATCCAGGTCCAACTTTGCCCTGAATAAGGTGTCGAAGTCGGTCACTTGGGAATTGCCATCTGACAGCATGGAACGAACCCGCGTCAAAGCTCCTTCGATCGAGTCGTTAGCAATTCGATCACGGGGATTGACCATCTGGTTGACGCCTGGGCGGATCGTCCTGTCGATCTCGTCGAGGACGGGCGTGACGTTTACGGGGCCGGCATTAGCGCGGGCGGCTGGGTAGAGTTCGTTTGCCTCCGCGGTGCGCTGCGTCGTGCGGTCAGCGATGCGGCGCCCAGCTGTATCAAAGGTATCGAAGCCTTCAGCGAGATTGTTCGCAAGCCGCTCGCCCTGTCCTGCCTGCCTCGCCATCAAAGCTTCAGCAAGCGGCTGCCGGTTATCATGCGGAACACGCGTGGAAGTCGACATCAGCCGCTCGCCGGTATACCCCATGGCGTCAGCGACGTTGAACATGTCCTGGCCGTCAGCGGCGGCGGCACGCATGTTAGTTTCGACCTGTTCGGGCGTCATTCCAGCGCGGCGCAGAGCCGTAGCGAGCGCATCCCGCACATATCCATTCGGTGCAAACGGCGCTATCAATGGCGCAGCGGCGGATTTGACGAGCTGCGTACCGCCGGCAATTGCCGCAGGCGCAACGGCGCCTATACCTGCCCCCAAGGCGAGGCCAACCCCGGAGTTGGCAAGCCTGTTAACAAAGCCGTCCTCACCATTCCCGAATCCTGAGATGGTGCCCAGAATCGCTCCTTCCTTGGATGAGGCTGCCGTTACCCTCCCGAGCCCTACCTCGTTTTTGATGGCGTTGGCAGTTGGAGAAAGTCCAGCCTTGGCTAGGCGGCTGGCGCCCCATAGAGCGCCTGTTACCTTGCCTGCGATGTTGGCTGCCGGATGCTCCTCGTAGGCCTGTTCCTGCTCTCCACGGGTATCCGCCAAAGCTTGATCGTAGGTCTTCGCGTCGCGCCACGGCAGAACGTGGGAGCCCGCATAGTCGATGCCGGCACCGATCTCATCGGCATAGCCCATCCCGACCATGTCGACGATGCCTTGACCGAACGAGTTGATGTTGCCTTTCACCTTCTCAAGTGTGGATTTCTCGGGCTGTGGCGTGGCGCTCAGCGGCTGTGGCGCCGCAGCTGCGGCCGGCTGTTGTCCCTGAAGCTGGCGTACCGCAGCGCGCACAGCGTCATCATTGGGAGCATCGATATCGAAGGTCTCGCCGTTCACCTCGACAGTGTATGTTGGCATTTACTGTCTCCTTCGAATGGTGACGCCCGGGACATCAGTCGGGACAACGGCCGGGTCGGCAGGCGCTGATGGTGCAGCCACCTTTGCCCGCTCCTTCATTTTGGCAACGCCCTGCTCGACAGCATCACGGAAGTCCTTCAGCGCAGCCCGGAAATGAGTCTCATCAAGTGAGCGATCCATGCGCGCCATGGCGTCCTGGGCCTTGCCGCCCTCGACTTCGGTGATTTGGCCGCCGCCTTTGAGAAGCCCATAAGCTTGCAGGAACGCACCGCCCTGAAGCTGCTTGAGGCGTGTTAGAGCATCGCGACCATCAGCCCCCATCGTCCAGGAAGGCCGGAACTGGTCGACCGAACCGACAATCGAATCCAACCCCTTGCTGGTCAGCAACTGGTCGATGTTCTTGATTGTCTGGTCAGCCTGCATCAGATCAGCAGGGAGCGACGAGACTGCTTCGCCAGCAGCCTTGCCTTCAGTGCTGCCCTGCGCCGTGTCTTTCGCTGCTTCATAATTCTCTTTTGTGGTCCGCTTCACTTCCTGACCACCGGGGCCGATCGTGATCAGTTCCGTTCCTGTGTCGACGGTGCGCGTCGTCGGCGCCGCTGTCGCTCCGGGCCCGAAATCAAGATCCTTGCCGCCGCCCTTGTCGCTCAGCTGGCGATATCGCAGGTTCCCATCCTTGTCGTAGTAAGGGACGGTCGAGCCGTAATATTTCTCGCCGCCGGCGCCTCCAGGAGCTTGCCTGAATTCACCGGTGCTCTTGTTGTAGAGCGTGCCGTCGCTCAGTCGCTCCCACTGACCATTGCTGAAATCGGCGATAACCTTGCCGTCGGCGCCGACGAGGCGACCGTTCACCTCTGTCGGCTTCGGCGTGCTCTGATAGATCGGCTGTACGGTCCCGGTGCGCGGGTCGCTGCGCAAGACGGTTCCATCCGGCAGGGTCTGGAAACCATATTCTGGCGGCTTCATCAGCGTCTGCAATGACTGCGCGGCCATCTGCTTCATCGGCGCCGGGACGTTCGGGTTGCTGAGCACTTTGACGAGGGCTTGGGCGCGCGGATTCGCCATCGGGTTTGCTGACGGCGGAGGAGAAGCACCGTCCAATGCCTGAGCGAGACGCGCTTGGCCGGACTGCTGCGCCTGTTGAACCTGCTCTGGAGATGCAGGAGTGCCGCCAAGCAGCGCCGGCATAATGCCCTTGTTGGGATCCGCATTCATGAGCTGCTGGCTGCCCTGAAACTCAGGTGGGATTTGGCTCACAGGCGGCACGCTGGCGACGTTCGGCGTCGGGCCGACCGAGGACGACGGCAGAGGCGACAGCCCCGCCTGAGAGGCACCCTGTGGCATGGGCTGTGCCGGATCTGATGCACGCATCTGCCCTGCTGCACCTGGCATGGGGATGCCGATCGACGGATCGAGGCTTGCGACTTCGCCGGGGGCAGACGCTTGCGGCATGGGAGGCGCGGCGTTCGGCGCAACCATCGGATCGACGTAGCCAGGCGTCGGAGCTGGTGCAGGAGGATTGACAGGCGGCGGCATCGTCCGCGATGCGGGGGGCGTGCCGAGGCTCGCTACTTCCGTGCCAGCGGACGGAGCGGATTGCAGATCCGCCACGATCTGCGCCATTTCGGCGTCGGGAACGTTCTTGAAGCCCTCCCATTCTGACCGCAGAGCACTGATCTTTCCTTGCAGTGTATCGGCCGACGCGATGCGCTGGCGGGCGAGATAGGATGCGACCCGATCTTGAGTGCCTTGGTCATACGGCAAGTTGGGATCAAGCCCGAGCGCACCCACCGCGCCGCGCAACGTCGTGCCGACAGTCTGATACTTCCCAACTGGCGTTGCGACACGGCCAACCTTACCCTTGACGTATTGGGCATAGGGTCCGCTCGGATCGGTGAATGCGATGACATCCCTGATCGGCATGCTGGAGACGGAGGTGCCGGCGAAGGGACCGTTCTTTTGAGCGTGGCCGAAGAGAGTGTCGTAATCCCCGGCGCCTTCCGTCCTGTCGACTGCCGCCAGGAACGATCCAGGCAACGCGCTATTTGTCGGAGTGGCGGCTATATTCCCTGATGCATCCACACTCGGCATGGACGAGCCGGTGGCGCCGGGATTGGCTGCCTTGTTGCCTCCGAAGATCGACGACAAGAATCCGGCCGGCTTCTCAGGCGGGGTATACGGCTGGCCCGTCAGCGCTGCCATCCCTTCGGCCAAGCCTGCCTGTTCTGCCTCTCCCTGCTGCTTGATCGCCAGGCCTCCCATGAGGGCTTGCGCCATGCGTGCCGCACCTTCCCAAGGCGACTGAATGGGGCTTGTATCCGTGCCCTTCTGAAGCATCGCCGCAGCGAGACGCTTGCGGGCGTCGGTGACGCTTTCTTGCGATTGGCCGGTATCGCCGCCGAACAGGAAACCCATTATGCCACCGCCCTTTCATAATCGACGCGATCGAAGCCGTCGGCGGCCTCGAAGACAGCATCGGGATGGGTATCGCGCACGTCGTCCGACATAAGCCCGATCTGAACTGGACCGCCATCTTTGTACCGGAAGGAATAGACAGGTAGGCCATTGTCGAGCGTGCCGACCCGCTTGATCTCGTCCTTCAGCCGGCGATCCGATTTCATCGCCCAGCCACCCAGCAGCGAGGAACCGAGGCCAAACAAACCGCCCATAGCCGCATTGCTTGCCGAGAGCTGTTGGTTGTAACCGGCCATTTGCTGATTGTAGTTTTCATTGATCAATCCGGCCTGATCGACCGTCGGCAGTTGCGTCGTCGGCGAATTGACGTAGTTCGGCTGATTGACCTGCGAGCCCGACATCAGCGCCGAAATCTCGTTCAGCGGCTGGTTTCGCTCGGTCAGGATCGAATTTTGGGCATTCGAATACATGTCACCGAGATACTGATCCGACGCCGCCTGCTTGCGAGTGGAGAAATCACGCAGCGCGTTGTTATAGGCCTCGGAACCCATCGAGATGCCCTTGTCGGCGAGGCTCTGATCGAGGCTTTTCTGATCGCGATCCCATTGGTTGTTGAAGCCGCCCTGCCAGTGGTCGTTGACGTATTTGTCCACATTGCCGGCGCTCAAGTCGACATTGGTGCCGAGCACACCCGAAATCTTGCCGGTCTGGTCGTTGGCGAGCTTGGCAAGGCCCAGCTGCGTCTGCTGCGTCTGGTCGTAGATCGCCTGGTTCTCGGGCGAATAGGTCTGATAGGCTGACCGGATCGGGATCTGGTATGTCTTCCCGTTCTGGTCGGTCATCGTCTGATTGCCGGTGACCTTGTATTCCAGCGAGCCGTCAGGCGTGTACTGGTTGACATAGCTCAGGCCGGAGTTAGCGATGGCGGTATCCACGTTCGTCGCTGTCTGCGCCGCCGCGGTCTGTGTCGGGTCGGGCGCTTTCGGCGCCTTAGGCGTGGAGACCATAGGGGAAGTCCTCTTTCAAGATTCCATAGAGCAGCGCGTCGCAGTCGCCGAAGTAAGCTGTCTGTCGGCCTTCCAGGCGCGCGCCGAGTCTTTCGAGCGCATGCTGAGCAGCGATGTTGTCGGCACGAGTCCTGAATGTCGCCCGGCGGCAACCAAGCGTAGCGACAACATAGCGGAACACCGCACGCATCAAGGTTGCCGAAAGCCGATCGGCAGCAAGCGAGACCTCGACGTCATGCTCCGTCCAGACGTTGAAGACGTAAGCGGCGATGATCCGGCCGCCCTGGACCTGCGCCATGGCCGTGAACGGTGGATGGAACCTCACCCCGATCTTGCCCCCGACCCATGCCGCGATATCCTCGCGGGGCTCGGACACGATCAAATCGGGGAACCTTTTTCGTAGAGAACCGATCCGCCGATAACAGCCGCTTCAGATACCGAACCGGACGCGCCGGAAATCAACGCCCGGATCGTCGGCGCCAGCGCTGAGCCCGAGCCGCCTGCTGAGGCGAATTTCCTGACTATCGACAGACCGGGGAATTTCGAGACGCCCCAGATTGCGGAGCCCCACGTCGCCGCTGCGTTGTTCTCGACTGTCGACAGGAGCGCTGTCGGGATCTTGGTCTGATAATCAAACGACATGCCGGCATACATCAGCGTCGAGACGCCGATCTGCGCCGTCACCCCGATCAGCTTCGAGAACTTGGATGCCATGTCTTCGCCGTAGCGGTTCCATGCACCAACCATGAGAGCGTCGATCGCCGCCCCGTTGTCGTTTGCCCCCATCTCTGCTTCATAGACCGTCCCGTCGGCGGCGCCGAAGAACAGCCGATCCTGCCAGTTTCCCCAGCAGGATGCGGCAAGCCCGACGAACCGGCACCAGGCGCCGGTTTCGGTGTTCATCACGTACTGATATGGCCCCAGCGAAGACGGCAGGTTGACGATAGCCATCTGCCGTGCCGGAAAGCTCGCCAGTTGCCACTCATTCGATGTTGTGCCGGCCGTCGCGACTGTCTCGCGCCAGGTCGGGCCAATCTTGGCGGTGATGGCGCCAAGGCTGGTTGCCCCTCGATCGAGCTGCACGGCTTTCGTGATCGGCACGATGCCGTCTGTCGTCATGATCGCCAGATCCGCACCGACCGAAAGGAAGCACCTTTCCGTTCCGAGCGGCCGGCCAAGCTTGAACGTACCGATAAGTCCCCAGTTGCTCGCGCTCGAGGGATCGGAGCCCTGATAGACGATCACCTCGCCTTCGGACGACATGAGCACCAGGCACTGCTGCAGTCCCGTGGAAACCGGGATTGTCCAGACACCGATGGCGATAAGTGTGCCGCCGTACTTCATGTTGCCGCCGACCGGCAGGACCGTGGCCGTGCCGCTGACGGCATCAGTGGCGAGATACCAGACGTTTGTCGAGTTCTTCTCGATGAACCACAGCCGAGACCGGTAGGCCGTCACGGCGATCAGCAGCGACGAATCCGAAATGCCGGTGATCATTGTCGACGAGACATAGGGCGTGGCGACGGCGCCCGTTTCCAACTGGGCATTGGTGACAGAGCCGGCCACCGTCAGGGTCAGCGTGCCGGCGACGGGCGTGAATGTCAGGGTGACGCGGTTGCCGACGCCGGTCCCGTTCAAGACGCCCGCGAACGCGCCGGACAAGGTCACTGAACCCGTCCCGAAGAAGCTCAAGGTATATTGGACCGCCTTGACGGCGACGTTCTGCGTGGCGAGCGTTGCAGTGCCGACCAGAATGTTATTCGTCCAGGTCGTTCCATTGTATAGCAGCGGCAGATCCAGGCCGTTGACGAGGCGCAGATATTCCTGGCCGGCCGGGTTGGTGTACTGCTGGACCGACCAGCGCGCGCTGGACTGCCCCGATACCGCCGCGGCCCCTACCACGCCGCCGGCGGTCACGTCAAAAATCTTACTCCCCGCCGCAGCGAATAGCCTGTTGCTCACGCCGACATAGGGAATGACGGTCTGAACAGGCGCGCCCAAACCCGTCGCGAAGGCGCCATGGCCATAGCGGGCGCGCACCCGGTTCGCCTCAGGAAAGAAGTTGTCGAGCTGAAACGCCGCGTCCTTCGGCATGTCAGCCATTTCGACATCGGTTCGCCAGCCGCCGATGGGCGCGATCCAGTCTTTGCTTGGCGAGACGCGGCCGGTACGGCCATTTGGGGGAACGGGTTTTCTCGTCATACTGTGATGGTGCCAGGCCAGTAGTTTTCGGGGACTTCGCCGCGGTTGGGCATCGAGAGACTGACCGGCTGCGCGGCGCGATCGGCGCCGACTGCTGCCTCCTTGGCCCGCTCGTAGTTCTCGAGCTCTTCGCCGTAGTCCAGCCCCTTCGCACGCTTCCATCGCCAGATTAGCGAAAGCTCGAGAAGGTCTTCCGGGAAACGCGCCGTGTCGGTGTCATTCGCCCAATTTTCGGCATAGGTCGAGCCACCCATGACCGCGATCCAATATTTCGAAACGTACTCGTAGCGAAGCGTCTCGCCGACATCATTCGGAAAGAACGCCAGCTTGCCGCCCAGCATGCGGTAAATCTGCGGGACCGGGTTGGAATTGAGGATGGTGTTCCGTTCCCATGTCTGAGGCTCGACAGGGCCGTTAAGCTGCCAGAGGCGCGACGTGTTCCAGATCACTGAATTGGCGACGTAGCGCTGAAAATCCGCCGGCGGCTCGGTTGGCTCCGGAATTGCTCCGGTCGCTGTGAAATTCCGCGTCGTCATCAGTACCGACCAATCATGGTCTTTCAGCAGATCGCGGCCCGCGCGATAGGACAGGATCTGCAGCTGCCTTATCTGCGGGTCAGCCGACGACACGACGGCCGTCGGCGGATCGAGATCGATTTCCGCGCACACGTTCTGGATTATCGTCAAAATCGACATGCGCGGATCTCCGGCTTAGGCTGCTGCTGCGCGGCCGCGGCCACCTTGGCGCTCTTTTTCCATTGCCTCGAAGCGGGAGGCCATCTCCTTCATCTGCTCCTGCAGCCGCGTCACCTCGTCCTTCAGCCGCTCGTTTTCGGCGGCAAAGGCCGAGGCAGCACTGGAGTTTTCAGCGGTGGCCAGATAGGCCCGGGCGGCGGCGACGAGCTCGTTCGCCCCCATGCCGATCTTCTGCTTGACGGTATCGGAGAGTGCTGCGAGCTGCTCGACGGTATAGATGTTGACCGCCTCCAGCTCCTTGATCTGGCTGGGTTTGAGATAGGGCCATTGCGCCAGCGGTGTGCCGGTCAGCTGCTCACGGGCGGCCGCTCCTTCCTTGAAACGCTTGTAGGCATCGGAAAAGCGCTGTTTGTCGTTCTCCGTAACCTCTCGATAGACTTCGGTGTGTTTGTCGCCGGCGATGAAGATCCGGATGAATTCCTTGTCGGCGAAGATCGGGCGGCCCTCCTTCTCCGTCAGAAAGGTCTGTTCGACCGGTTCGAGGCTGAAGGAGGCATAAATTCCGGTGTTGCTATCGGCCATGGTGCTGTCTCGCTGTTGATGGCGGGGAAAGGAAACGGGCGCCGAAGCGCCCGCCGTTGATCACTTGCTGGTATCGGTCGACTTTGCGGGGGCGGCCTTCCTGGCGGCCGGCTGCTCGACCTTTTCGGCGATCATCAGGATGAGTTCCTCGATCACCGGAGAGATGTCGCGGCCGGCCTGGCGGTCGGCAGCGATTTTCTTCTGAAGCTCATTCGTCAAGGACATTTCAGCCTCCTTAGTTCACCTTCGACAGGAAGGGCCGCATCAGCGTGGCTTCGAGCACGCCCGTCGCTGTGACCGTGATGGCGGTGCCATTGGCCGTTGCGTTGGCGGACATGGTGATGCTCTGGATCGTGCCCGAGGGGGTGTAGGTGATCCCGCTGATTGTAGTGCCACCCGGAATGCCGGTACCCGAGATGGCGGCGCCGATGAACGGGCCACCTGCGGGGCTGACGTTTCCGAGTGCGGTCAGTTGGTTGGAGCCGTTGACCGTGGTTGCCGTGAAGGTCTGGTTGGCTGCCGCGAAATTCACATTCGCGATTGCCTTGGTGGTTGCCGTGGCCGATGCCGGAGCATTGGCGAGGCCGGGCGTCGCAGTGGTTTCCGCGACGACGAGCGCCGCCGTTGCCGTGGTCACCAGAGCCGGAGCCTGGCCATTGCGCTGCAGCCAGACGTAATAGGTGCCGGCCGCAAGGCTGATGGCTTGTGCGGGTCCACCGGACTGAGTCGGCGCCTGGCTTGCCCCGGCGAAGACGCCGCAACGATTGCCAACGACGGCAGCGGCCGTGGTCAGCAGTGAGGCGACATAATCCCTGGTCCACTGGAACCACTGGCCGGGCTGAAGGGTCGTCTGCGAGGCCAGCACCAGCTGGCAATAGACCCATTCGGATTCGCGGTCTCCGCCGGCAACAGTGCCGAGGGAGAAGTTCGGGCCTGGAATACCGGAGCCGGAAACGATCGGGCCTTCGACGACGAACGGGTTCGCGCCAAGACGATCGGTCTGGGAAATTGCGATGGTCATTGGAGTTGATCCTTTCGATCGATCAGGCGAACAGCACGCCCTGCAGGAAGGCGTTGTTCATGGTGAGGTTGCCGGCGAAGCCCATGAGCTGGACGAAGGCATCCTGGTTGGTGTTCATGCGCTCGTCGCCGATCGGAGCCATGTCGCGGTCACGGTGCGGGCGATAGAACAGGTACTTGGTGTTCAGGAAGAACATCTGGTTGAGCGGCGCACCGCCGCCGAAGCCGCCATCGAAGATCACGTCGGCGCCCATGTACTGGAGCGACTGGAAGCCGGCCATGCCCTTATCCGCCGAGGTTATGCGCTGGATCGCCTGCAGCGATTCCCAGTAGAGGCGGAAGAAGTTGTTATCGGCTACTACGAGATCCGGCGCGTCGGAGCCGCGAACGCACGACATATAGAGCCGGTTCATGTAGCTCTGGATGTTGGCACTCGTGGCGGCCGCACCGCCATCGGCTGTCGCCGAAAACTTCTGATTACGCCAGAAGCCCCAGGTGGCGCGCGAGATGCCGCCAACAGTGCCTGAGGTCGGAGAGGTCGAGATCAAGAGCTGCAATCCGCCGATCTGACGCCCGCCATCGGCCGTGCCATCGGAATAGCAGTCGAGCGCGATGTTGTTCTTCAGGGTCGTTTCGGCGTTTTCGATGCGCTGCTCAAGCAGATCGAGGACCGCATCCTCGCCGGAGTTCTGCAGCTGTTCGAGGCCGGACATGGAGACGGCGACCGCGGCCTGCTTGAGGTCGTATTCGGCAGCGGTAATCACATCGGACGGCTGCACATTCAAAATGTCGTATCCGGAATATCTGCGAAAGGTCGAATTTTCGGCATATTGCAGCTCCTGAACGATGGTGCGGCCGCCGGAGATTGGCTTCTTGCGGCCGCGGCTGTTCAGACGAGAGAGAAGACCGTTGTTCTTCGTCACGTCGTCGGCGACCGTGCCGCTGCGGTTGCGCAGCGTCGTGGTCACGATTTCAGAAAGGTTGGGGGAAACGGGCATGGATCACTTTCCTTTTGGATCAAACGCGACCGTTCGCGGCGTGCAATGCACTGCGGAGGGAATCGCGGATTGAGGTTGGTTGGCCGGCGCCGGTGCCCTGGGTTGGTCCAGGCGCGGAAGAGCCGGAAATCGATCGCGAGGCGCGTCGGGCCTGATCTGCCGCTGCTGCCTTTTGGGACGTCTGGTCTTGAACTGGGTTCGATGGAGCAGCCTGGCTGATCAGCTGCTGGCGAATATCGGGGCGCATCCAGCAGGCAGCGTCGTAAGCATCCTTGAGTGACGATGCGCGCCCCGCGCTGATAAGGGCGACCATGTCATCGAGAACTGCTTCGGCGTGCACGTTTGCTGCGTCGGAAATGAAGGCATTGACCTGAGTTTCAGTGTCTCGTTTCCGAAGTACCTGTTCAACCGTAGCCTCCACGTTGACGGGCTGAGGCGTTGGCTGTTGCTGGGCCTGTTGCGGCCGGCGCTGCAGGATCTGGTCCTGCTGCCCGGCGACAAGGGCATGAAGATTGACGCCGGCCATCCTGGCGACGTGAATGACGGTGTTGATCGGGTCCTGCTGCAGGGAGCGTTCCCAGTCGATCGCCTTCCGCATGACATCGGCATGTGTCGTGCCGGCCTGCCTGACGATAGGCGTGAATTCTTCCAGGCCCTTGTAGTCCTGCAGAACCCGGAAGCCATTGTCGACCTCCAGTTCTCTTTTCGAGATGGCAGCCTGCACCTCGGGCGGAAGGGCTCCGAATTGCGCCTTTGCCTCTGGCGCCCAGCCAGGCGGAACGCGATGCGTCGTTGCGGCCGGCTGCTGTTCGGGCGCTACTGCTGGCGTCTGTGGGGCTGCCGTGGCGGCGTTGGCTGCTGCTGGCACATCTACAGGCTTCGGCACTGCCGCTGCGGCCGGGGTTCCCTTGTCTGCCTCCTTCGGGGCAAAGCGGCCGTGCTCGTCGCGCTGGCGATCGACGTTGCCGGATGCCGAGACATTTCCGTCAGAGCTATCGATCGCGGCCCTGAGGCTGTCGCGGATGCTGATCGGCTTTTCGGTGGACGTGCCGAGGTCTTCGCTGCCGTTGCCGGCGTCGTTAATCAGATCTTCCATGTCGGATGCTTCCTATTTCGGGGATTGATGCCCGTTCAGGCGTTGTATTCGGCGTGAACTCGCCGCAGTTCGTTTCGGATCTCGTTGCGATCCGTTTTCGGTTTCTCGATCGGCTGCGGCTTTTCGTTGCCGATCTCGACCACGCCGGCCGCCCGGTAGGCCGAGCGCAGCTTGGCTTTCGAGGTGTAATGCCGGCCGTCATGCATCGACTGGATATCGATGCTGTCGCTGACGAAATGCGGCGCCGGCAGATCGGACTGCGCCGGGTTCTCCGCTGGCATGCAGTTGTGCGGCCACTTGTCGAGCTGGTGCCAGCCGCCGCAGATCCTGCAAAAGCGTTCTCTCATGGTCTGACCCCTAAATATTTACTGGTAGGCTGGTGGCTGTTGCTGGAACTGCTGCAGCGCCTGGGCGGCCATGTCGCTACGCGCCTGCTCCAACGTGGTTTGATGCTCGATTTGCGCTTGGGCGACGCTAAGCTGGGCTTTCTTTTCCTCGGCGCCGGCTTTCACCTGCGCCGTCTTCAGATTGATCATCTGCTCGGGCGTGGGTTCCGGCGGGGGCCTGGGAGCGGTCGCCGACTGGGAGAGCTGCGCGCCTACCTGCTCCAGTGTGTTTTCGAGCTGGCGCCCTGCCCTGAAGCCGCGTGCGGCAAACAGCAACGTCTCGACCATGACGGGCACAAGCATTGGCGTCTGCTGCGCTATGGCGCCGGCCTGCTGCATGAAGCCGCCGACCATCTGGACGAATTCCATACGGCGCTGCTTCTCGGCATCCTCGTCTGGTTCGATCGTCGAATCCGTCTCGATGTCGATCCTGAAGCCGCGCACGCTGTCATTGCGGAGCAACTGCACGACTTCATCAATCGTCGGCTGCTCCATCATCTTCTGCATTTCAGGCGGCAACTGAGGTGGCTGCGGCGGCGGCGCGGGCTGCCCCATCTGCTGGGCGCGCATCGCTGCCTGCTGCTGTGCCATCTGCTGCTGTTGCATCTGCATCTGCGCCTGCTGCTTCTGGGCCGCGGTCGGAAGCTGAATACCGCTGACAAGCATCAGCGTTTCCGGCTGGAACTGATCGCAGATGATCTCTCCCGCGAGGTTGACGATATCGCGCGCAAACCGCGCCAGTTCGGCCTGGCGGTCGCGGATGCGGATGGAACCCCACTGGCTTTTGATCCGCTGCGCCGTCGCCGTCTCCGACGCCTGGGTATCGCCGCGGACGATGTCCGAGATCCCGGTGATCTGATAGACGTCCTCGACAAGCTGCTTGCGCACCTCGATGCAGGCAACGATGACCTTTTGAACCTCGTCGATCGGCAGTGTCACGATAGCGTTGGAACCGCCCTTGTCAGTGAAGGCGGCCCATTCCGGGATTGGCACCATCACGGTGTCGTTTTCCGGCCGCATGGCCTTCTCGATCGCAGGCGATACCGAACCGTCACCCGATGGATAGAACACCTTCAGGCGCAGCTGATCGGTCAGCTTGTTGACGCGCTTGGTCAGCATGTCGATTTCGTCGCACTGCTGTTGGTAATAGACGTAGTCCGGGACAGGAATTAGCGAGCTGGTCGACAGTGTTCCGAACGCCGGCCGCGGGCACGGAAAGAACCTCGTCAACTTCAGCGGCGGTTCCGAGACCTCCAGAGCTACAGGCGATCCCTCGGCGATCCAGACCGTATAGTTCTCGCTCTTGCACCAGATTTCCCAGACGTACGTCTTGCCCTCGTTCTGAGCGCGTTCGGTCTGGTTGGTCCCGTGATTGGAGCCGGCGCCGTTCGCTGCCAGCCTTGCCCGTCCCTCGGGAAAGCGTTTGTCGAACTCCTCGTCTGTCATGGGAACGCGACGCGCTACCCACGTTACATCCTTCCAGCGGCGTGCCGGCGAGTGCAGGAAGTCCGACCAGTGCACATAGTCCATGCAGACCCGTTCATCGGTAATCTGCTCAGGTGTCGGGCCGCCATCATCGCCCTGCATGTCCAGAGCCGGAGCATTCGAAGGTTCTACGCCGATGTCGAGCGGCTCGAAATCTGCCTCATACCGCAGCCAGACCGTGCCGCGAGCGCAGAGCAGGAAGTCGTCTCGCACTGCCCTCATCAGCGAATCCAGATCCGCGTCATCGGCGGTGAACGCAAGATTGCGCTCGACCAGCTCGGACGCCATGCGCGCCACTGGCTGAGAATCCTTGAAGCGGCGCTCAACGACGGGCTGCGGGACACGGGCATAGACGGCCGGCTGTAGAACCGAGATGTTTGCCCAGAGCATCGGGAACCGGCGCTTGGCCGCATTCGCCTGGTCAGCCTGCTGAAGATAGATTTTCTCAATCTTGGTGCAGCGATCCACCCATGACTTGAAATACCGCTGTCCGCGCTCAAGCTCCTGCTGCCAGTGCGCGCCAACCTTTGCCAGGTCGTAATTCTCACCGCCTGGCAATGTCGTGGCTTCGTCGTCCATCAAACGTGCTCGCTTTGGGTCGGTGTCGAGTTGACGAAATCGTTGAACGTCATGGTCTGGAATGTCCGCAGCGGCTTTGGTTCAGGCTTGAGCGGTTCGGCCGCCAATCCGGTGAAGATGATCGCCAGGCCTCCAAAAGCGTCGGCGCCGTGGGATGCCCAGTTGTGCAGCGGCACATCGCGGAAAACGCTCAGATCCTCATCCCATTCTTTCCGGTAGTTCCTGAGGCACTTGATGCCTTGAGTGCATCCCGCCTGGTCGAACTCGATCTTTGCCAGGATGCGCCGCGTACCGTTGATGCGGTCGTGAACATAGGCGCGTTCGATCTTGCGCACCGTTCCCAGGTTTCTCGCCTTGACCTCCGCCAGCATCACCTCGATGCGCGTTAGACCGCCGCGGGTCCACTCCCTGACGCGGATGTCATGCGGCATGTTATGCACGCCATAGACATATCCGTGCTCGCCGCCGCGCCGCTCCAGCTCGTCGAGCATGCCGTCCATGCCGGTGCCAGTGTGTTCGAAGTAGCCAATCATCCGAACCCGGCTCGGGAGCACCTGGAAGAGCCAGACGCTGTTCGTGTCGTCCATGCCAATGTCGGATATCGTGTGCACCGGGTAGCCGGCCACATGCGGATAGATGCCTATCCGATCCTCGGCATCGGCCACCGCCATCTGATCCGAATAGTATGCGCCCTCTACGCTGGCTTCGAACGCTTCCGCCGGCGACGACGGATATTCCCGTTTCATGTCGCCCAGCTGCGTTTCAGCCTTTTTGACGTACCAGGCCTTTTGCCCGTCCGTCAGCTCGATGCCTTGGTCGGCCAGTGTGCGGAAGTACTTGGCGAACGCTTCCGAGATGATGACGCCCTCGGGCGCGATCGAATACTGCGGCTCCTTCCACCACGGAAAGAAATGGAACTTGAAATCGAGCGGCGTCAGCGCTGATGCCTGGCGATGCTTTACCTGAGCGTCTTCGCAGAGGTTGTAGAAATGCCCCTCCTGCCCCTCGGCGGTGCTCTCGATAAACACCAGCTGTCCAGCCTGGACGGTATTGAGGGCACCGGTCCGAACTTCCCTCGCCTTCTCCGGATACTTGGCGCAGAGCTTCCCATATTCCGAGATGTGCAGGTACTGCAGCGTTCCCGATCGAAGAGACGTTCCGACGCGGATGCTCGAATTGTTCGCCAAGAGCAATTCAGTCTGGTTATCCCTGACGATCGGCACCGCTTCCCGGATGCCCTCTGGCAGGTTGTCGTAAGGATATTTTACCTTGTCCCGGAAGATGGTCTGCGCGTCGCCGAGCGTGTGAGCGATGGTGCCGGCGCGAATATCCCGGTTGAAGACGCAGGCATCGAGCATGAATATCTGAATGAACGTCGTCAGCCCCAGCTGGCGCGCCTTCAGCAGCACGTTCAGATAGTGCATCTGCTCGAAGAACGTCATCTGAGCCCAGTTCATCTCGAACCGGACGCGTTTGCCTTCCTTGTCCGTGATCCAGTAGAGGTTGTTGAGCCGCCAGCGCCAGTCCGAGAACTGATCAACCGCCGCTTGGAAGTCCGCGGGTTTTGCCATTGATAGCTTCCAGCAGCTGCGACACCTCGCCGGTCACGCCGTGTTCCAGCTCGACCTTGGCGCCGTATTTCTTGGGCTTCAGCTTCTCGGCAATCCACTGCCGCGTCGAGATGCGGAGCTGCGAGCGTCGAAGCGCCTCCCCGTTCTCCTGCCAGCCGGTCGTTTCGCCGTCGGCGTTCTTCTTTTCCATCCAGTCGTTCGTGCCGTCGTCGGCAATCTCGACCATCTCGTCGACGAAGCCGTCGGCCTGGATCTCGCGCGCCTGCGCATACTTGGTCCGAAAAGCGGTCTTGTCGTCATCAGCCAGCCAGGCCAACACCGTCGACTTTGCCGGCATGGCATCATCCCTGCAGATCGATCGGAGGCTTTCGCCGTCAGCAATGCGCTCGCAGATGATGTCGGCAAGGGAATGCGTGAACTTGGTGGGTCTGCCTGTCATGGTCCCCTGCCTTCTGATCGGCTGGATGGGTGGTGATGAAAATGGGCGGCGACACCTTGGCGGCGTTACCCAGTATCCCGATCTCGTTCAGCGGGACGTTCTTGCCGTCGTCCACTAGAACAGCGCGACGATGTTGGATGCCGTGGTCCCGGTCAGCGCCACGATGGCGGCATGAACCGGCAGGATCGTCCCGGCCGGCACGCTCTTGAAGATGACCGGATCCATGTCCCGGCGAGGAGCGATAGCAACGTCGCCCGCCGTACCGATATAGAGCGCGCGCGCGCCGACGATGGCGGTATCGTTCGGGGTCACCACCGCGGCCCGCGAGGCCGGAGCAATCGAAGGGTCCATGTCTGTTTTCCTTGAGGTCTAATCTGGCCTGACAACCTTTGGCGGAGACCAATCTGGTATGCGGCGCCAACTCTGAACAAATCTGGTGCAACATGTGCAAACGCTGCGGCCGCGTGATTACGCCTTGATCAATTCGCAGCTCTATCGACTCTCGTGTTTACATGACGCATGTTTCGATCATTTCTGGAGGCACTCGCGCGATGGCTGGATTTGACAAGCTCACTATATTTAAATGGTTTTGCGCATTCGCGGGAGTGGCCGTGCTTGCCACTATTTTGGGTGTAGCTCTGTTCGCGATTGCGGGGGGATTTAGCGCTCCCCCCTGTACGGATGGAACAGATAGCTGCCTCCAGATCCAGCAGACAGCGAACAACAGGTGGCAGCAGATTGCGACCGTGAGTGGGATATCGTTGTCCGCCATTGGTACCTTCGCCCTGGTTATAACGATAGGTCTCTCGTCGAAGGCAACACAAGCTGCCGTCGCCGCAGCTGATGCTGCCAATGTTTCCTTAGCTCATGCTCGGGAAACCTCAATCCGAGAACTAAGGCCCTATCTAACTTATAAGTCCTACAGGTTCATGTATTACACAGACGATGCCGAGAACATCACGAATTGGAGCATCGATATTTCGTGGCAAAATACTGGAGTATCTTTGGCGATTAATGCCCGATCAGTGACAAACTGCTTGATCGTCGACGGCCCTCGCGGGAGTCTTCCAGACGATTTTGACTATCCAGACTGGACTAGAAACTCAAAATCTGGGGTATTTGGTCGCGAAGGCTCATTCTCCACGTCGACGCCGTACATTTCAGTTGCTGACCTGCAACGTATTATCGACAAGCAGGCGACACTACTTGTGTGGAGCTGGGTTGAGTACGAAGGCGTTGAGTCCGACCAGATATATAGAACAGAACTAGGTTGCGTATTCAAAGTTTTTAACAGTCCAGGCGCCGAACATAACTTTCGTTCAAACTTCACCTACGCCGGACCGTTTAATGGGGCGGACAACCGCTCCTTTAGAACTCCGGGGGAGCCTGCGCGACAGCGGACGGAGCCGACAATGACACCGTTAAAGATCGACGCCCCTAACTTGACTAACTGAAACGCGGGTAGCGTGATATCTGGACGCCACAAGAAATATACCCAATTAGCGGATTGGACTTATCCGTCGTTTACCTTGTCAACACAAATGCAGACTTCTAGTTGAAAGTCGCTCGACTCCAGTACCCGCGCATGCTCTACTCAGAGTACAAAGGGATGGGGAACTCAACCAGTGAAAACCGTCAGGATCGCTCTCGCAGCGACCGTATTCGCTATGTCTGCAATCAGCTCTTTTGCCCATAGCGGCGGAACCGATGGCAGCGGCTGCCATACTAATCACAAGACAGGCGGCTATCACTGCCATTGACGCTGGCTCTCGGAGTAAGCCGTTAAGTTCAGGCTAGGACAGGTCGGACACACAGCAGAAGTTGCCGTTCCCGGTACTGATGCGCGCCATTACATTAGGCAAACCTTAAAGACAGGTACCAGACTGCGTGCTATGGTGCACTCCCGGCAAGTCACAACATTCGCGTGTGACGAGCCAACGAAGCGGGGTTTGCAAATGCTTTGCGGGCTTAGCAGGTGGCACCAAAGTATGCTCTGGTTTGCTGTGATGGTTGTTATCATCGCCTCTGGTGCATGCACGGGGCCGCCGAATGAGCCACCACCACCCATTCACCGCGAGATCACTCTGAGTGGAATTCTCGTTGAACCGAAGCCCGGGCCTGACTCCGAACCGAAGTGCACGACTATAAAGAATTCCGATGGGCAAGTGATTGGCGTCTGTTCCAGCTCTCAAACAATATTCCACTCGTGCGACCTCTGTAAGCAACTCGAGAAATCATCTGTGGCTTTCAATCGACCGAGCCGGATGACGTATCACGCAGATACTCCTATCGAACTGGCGCTCGCCCCGGAGAAATCGGGAGTCGATCCGGTCACCAAGCTGAGCAGCGACCTTGAGGGCGATGTCCGCAAGCTCGCAAATGTTCCCTATGCCGTGCGGATGCAAGCTAGCTTGTCAGGCCCCGATTTTGAAATAACCCCATCGGGGTTGCAGGAGCGGACTATCTTGCCAGACCGGGCAACTAGATGGGCATGGAATGTCCGGCCCATTGCGTACGGTCCTGACCGGATGCTCGTCCTCGAAATATCTGCCATCCTTGAGCGAGAGGGGAAGCCGCTCCCACCAGCGGACCCAATCGTGCTTCGCGAAAAGATCCCGGTCGATGTCGGCCTTTGGGACCGTGCGGTCCATCTCTCAACAAATATATCGGCCGTACACGGCACCGTAGCAGGCGTGGGCGCTACCTTAATAGGTGCTGGAGCCTGGGTATGGTTGAGGATTCGCAAACCAAATAAGACCGTTCCCGAGGATTCGGAGGTGACATCTCGCCAAGGGGACGAAGGTCCCGTTTGATATACAGGCCACCGCCTGTGGACAGGCTTTGCGTTGCAAGCGGTGATTGTTGAATTCCTTTCAAAGGCTGGGGGAGACTTAGATGGCTATTGATGACAATCAAGGGTTCCAAAGTAATCTTTCTAGGCGTTCCCGCGAGCTTGTTGGTATGCTTGCCGGTATTGGAATGATCGGGGCAGCGACATACGGTGCTTGGTGGTTCATGGTTGCGGGCATCAAACCGCAAGCTGAGGGCGCTCTTCTTATCTATGGTTTCGCCACGGCTATTGTAGGCGTACTGCTGCTGATGGGTACGCGCATCCTCATCTCAACTGTTTCCATGCGCAAAGACGTCATTCCGTCGTTGGACCGCGACCTGCTTGAGCCCTTAATCCAGGCCGGCGATGAGAAGGCTATTGATCAGTATGTACGGTTGAGCAGCTTATCTGGCACGACGGGTACCGCGACAAAGCTCGGACTGACGGGGCTTCCCCTGCTGACGGTCGCGTTGACTCTCGTGTTTTCCGCCCTGGAACTCTATAAGCCTGGCTCAGGGTTTATGGATCTCACAAAACTGACGTTGGGTGCGTTCATCGGGTCCTTCGTGCAGCGTGTTGCCACTACGCAGCAGGTAGCGGCAGGCGGTCCACGCATTCGACCAGATTCTCCACTATAGATAAGCTATACCCGATTCGTTGTAACGGCGCAAGTGTAGTTACGCGCTCTTGCGCCTGTCTCCACGGTTTTCATAGCCCCAGTTGCGGGCCAATTCGTCGAGACCATCCTTTAGATAATCTGCAAGGGTGGTGCGCTCTCGATGCGACTTTGCAAGCTCGCCGATTGCATAGCCCTGGCCGGCGACCTTGCTCATGATGTCATAGGCTCGAACGCCGAGGATCTCGCGGCAGCGCTTAAGCTCCTGGCCTGCCCGGATCTGCTGCTCACTCAGAGGCTCGCGTGATCCGCCACCGTCGACCGGCTCGCGGCTGTAGTCGAACGATCCTGCCCCTGCCCCGCCCATGGCCTCGTAGAGCGCCCTGAAGCGCGTTGCGGCGGCAAGCTGGGCCTCATTGATCTGCTTCCTGGCGGCAAGCGTGACAATAGCGCTCTCTCGGATGTTCATCTGCGCCTGGATCTTCACCGGGTTCGCTTCGACGCCCTGGTGAGCCTTGGAATAGAACGGATTGTCGATGGTAACCTTTTCGACCTTCATCTTGGGCTGCCACTCGAGTTCCCCCGTCGGCTTCTTCCGCTTTGCCGTCATATTCAACCCTTTGCCTTTCTCTTGATTAGCGCCCGGCGTTCGGGAGTCATCCGAACGTAGGACGGGCGCCAATTAATGGGCTTCTTCATAAAAATCATTTGGACTGGCGGATTGATTGGATACCAGTTGCCGTCGGCATCGAGGAAATACTGGAGACCATCGGTCGGGTAGTGGCCGGCCATGTCGTCGAACAGCAGATCGCAGATCAACCCGTCGGCCTTGGCTGTTGCCATCGGGCGCCATGGGTTTTCTTGGTCGTGCGCTTCCCGTTCCTGCCTTTCCCTGATGGTCATTCGCCCCTCGCTGCTTTCTCTGCCAGGTACGTTGCTGGATCAATTCGCTTCACCTCGGAGGCTGCGCCGAACGTGCCGAGCTTGTGATCCCGGAACTTGCGTTCGCCGGCCGGGTCAAACTTGACTGCAGCGACGGTTCGAACCCAGCCAGGCGCTTTTGCAGCGTTGACCTTCATCCGATGCTCCTGTTTCGCGGCAATTTTCTTCTCCCGCTTCACCTGCTTTTTGGATTTGCCCTTCTCCGGCTGCCCCCAAAGCACGAGCCTCTTAGATCGACGCTTGTCCGGGACATTGGCATCCTGATTGTCGAGCCGATCGAGCGCCTTCCATGCCGCAGCATTTGTTTCGAACGGTCCGTCGACGAGGCGACCGCCGACATCGGTGACTTCGTACTGGCCGTCAGCGTTCCTGGTGACATTGAGGATCTGGGTCATGGCTCGCTCCTGAAGTGATGAGGCAAAAGCCGATGGATCTTGACTTCAGCCTTCGCGGATTCCCTGGCTGAAAACTTCTCGATGCGCCGATACATTTCGGCTTCGATTTTGTCTGAGGCCTCCTCACCGATCGCGAAGAATCGGTCCCTGAGGTTGGTCATCTCTTCCTTACTGGCGCCGGTCGCGATGACATGGGTGCGGGGTTGACGTTCTTTCACGTATGCGTTGGGAAGCGTGACGGATTCGCCGACGAAGTACGTCTTGGGATTCACGACCGTGACCTGATAGACGTGGAAGATCTCCGCTGCGCTGTGGCTATCCCACCCGCCACCTCGGTTGCGAAACATCTCCAACTGCTCCTTCATCGAACGCATATACGGCCCATAGGGCTCGGCGAAGGCGAGCACCCACTGACCGGGCTTGATGTCGATGAACACGCTCATGCCACCCTCCTCTTGAGTTGCACCAGCTCGCCAGCCTTTGGCGTGGGGGGCCAGATCGTCTCAGATGCGATCTTGCGAATGATCGCCGGCATCACGTCGATAACGTTCGGCGGGAGCTGGGATGGATGTCGAATAAATGGTGGCAACTGGGTCAAGCGGCGCTCCTTGCGTCCGAAAGAACGCCTTCGAGGTCGTATGGAGTGAAATTGCCGCCGAGCAGATTTCGCAGGCAGGCATCTATCTGGTCCGCGGGAACTCCCTTGCCTAGCAGGAACGTCTTAGCTTCCGCAGATGACGTCGGGATCGGGTAAGGGGTGAACATTGTTTCTGAAGCTGCGGGGGATACTCCTGACCCTCTAGAGCCAGATGTTCCTTCTCCTTTTCCTAGGTCCTTCTCCTTGTCCTTCTCCTTGCTTCGAAGGGGCTTCGAAGGGGCTTCCGCATCTTCGGGCATCAACAGCTCGAATTCCTCAAGATTCCTCTCGTCGTATAGATGGAACGAAAGTCGATACCGCTGGTAAAAACCCAATGTTACCGGGCATATAGGTAGCATTGCTAGTTGATCGGCTACTCCCTTTACGCGCTTATCTTTTGGTGCAAGCTGAGGCGCTATCTGGTCTGCGGCCATCTCGTGCACCCACACGAGTTCGCGCTGGTGATCGTATGAGCAAATCTTCGCCTCTATGAGGTCCAGAAGCCCCTTCGAAGCCCCTTCCTGAGGGCAACCGATCTCGTGCGCGATGTATGTTACCGGAACGTAGTACAGCCCGAGCATGTTGGCATGCCCAGACGTGGTGAGGTGATAGTGGACAGCGAGCGCTTCGAGATTACCGCGGACGGCTTTCAGGTCAGCCTGCCAGACACGGGGCGGGATGGATGCGAATTTTCTCATCACGAATCCCCGATCTCGCGCTTGAGCGCGTTTATGAGGGTGCGGACGTCGTCAACGGTTGAGAAGAAAACGTACTGATCTTCGTCATCGAGGCCAGTCATCTCCTGTCGGATCACAATGCCGTTGCGAGTATTGCGATAGACCGCCGTTGTCGGCTGTGCATCAATGATGACGTCCGACCCTTTCCAGTCGAACCTCTCTTCCTGATCCGACTTGGCAGACGTGAGGCCTGGAAGCTCTGATTGCGCGCCAGTCGCCTGGGCCGCCAGTATGACGGCCTCAGCGTGCTGATGGTCTGTTCTTGTCATTGCTCGGTTCTCCATCAGGCGAGCCTCGCGAACGCGTCGGCGAGCCTTTTTTCGCCCATCAGTTCCAACGATTTGCGAAAGAACGCCCGTTTATCCGGGCTCATCATCACGTAAGAGCCGATAATGAAGGCGTCCTCGTCCCGCCTGATCTCTATTGCCGACTTGACAACGGGAGGAGCAGCCTGCGTGGGTACGGTTGAGGCAGCGACGCCGCCAAGGAATGTTCGCCGGTTCATTCGAAATCCTCCGGTTCGTCGTCACCATTTTGTTCGTCGTTCTCGTTTTCGAGTTCTGTGTCACAGACCTCGGCAGAAACGGGCGCATACCAGTGGCTTTGAACGACATGTTCCGGGGCGCCTAACGATGGCTCGTTGTCATTGTCTGGCTCAAGGTCCGGGTCATCGTCGAGGAAATCGAGGAGACCGATAAGAGCTTCGATCTGTTCTTCGATCCGATTGCGGGATTGCAGGAGGGTGGCGGTCATCTCAGCTCCTCCCGAACGGCGTTAATCTGTCTTTTCAGATCGTCCATTTTGTCCATGACGACGTCACATACAGTTGCCATGGCATTCCGCTGCCGGCTGTCGTCAATGTCGCGAACCGCCATGTCGATTACATCGACCATACTTCCGATATTGCTGGCCAGATCGGAAATGTAGCCGAGTTGGAGCCTAAGAGGCCTTGGCGCGTTTACGCTTGGCGTCGCTCCGCCGTCCGTGTTATTGATGGTCTCGTTCATATCAAATCCTTCCAAGGTTGATTGGACCAGGCTCGGAGAGGTTGCAGCCTCTGCCGAGCCTTTCGTTTTCCGGTTCATGCTGCTGAGTCCATGAAGAAGGCGATGAGCTTGCCACGCTCTGCCACCCAGCGACCGCCGACCTTTTTGGCCGGCAGCTGGCCGCCGCTGAGAAGGTGGAATGTTTGTCGTTCAGTGCGGCCGATGAGTTTCGCGATCTCCGACACCTCCCAGATCAAATCGAGCTTAGGCTCTTTCTCTGTTGTCATTCCCTGCGACTCCGTTAAGGTTAACGACACCATCTTAGTGTCACACCATTTTGGTGTCAAGACATGGTGTCAAAATGGTGGTATCGGCATTCACAAACGTTAATTGGAACCCGATGGCAATGGCTGAAAACGACGAAGTAAGAATCACACTTCGGCTCACCGAAGGACTGCGAGACGAATTAAAGGAAGCCAGCGACGCTTCTGGTCGCTCTATGAATGCAGAGATCCTTCACCGCCTCGATAGATCTCTGCAATGGGAGGAAGACGGACAAAAAGAAGCCAATGCTCTGATTGAATCGCTTCAGGCAAAACTGGACGAAGCTATCGGCGTGAATGAATATCTCGAAGCTCTAAAAGCTGATCTGATCGAACGACTAGATAGGGCGGACGAAGCCCGCCAGGATCACGCTCCATCTCAAGAAGAACCAATATTCAACATGGTTTTAGACGCCAAAGGGCATCCAATCTCGTGGCCAGAGATTGCCGCGCATATCCACCGTACCGCGAAGGCCGCCGGTGTTGAGACCGTAAGCTTCCGAGTCGCTGTATTCGACGCCGACAGGCAAAGCGGTGGCGATAGGGATCGGGAGTACGCGCGGCTTGTACGCTGGTATCAGGAGCAGACAAGGAAACACAAAGCTCAAACTCGTGAGGAATAGATGAGCGTCCGCAAACGCGAGTGGACAACGCCGAAAGGCATTCAAAAGTCGGCCTGGGTAGTGGACTATACAGACTCCGCCGGCAAACGCAGGCTGAAAACATTTAAAAAAAAGAAAGCTGCCGATTCTTTTGCAGCAACGGCGTCAGTCGAAATCCGGGAGGGGGTGCATGTAGCCGAGAGCGCCAGCGTCACCGTCGAGGAGGCTGGGAAGCTCTGGATAGTCAGCGCCAAGGCGGCGGGGCTCGAGCGCGCGACCATCGAAGACTACGAGCGCCACCTCAGGCTGCACATCAATCCTTTCATCGGCAAGACGAAACTGCCCAGCCTCTCGATCGCCAAGGTGCGCGCATTCGAGGATGACCTGAGGGAGGCAAGCCGATCGCCAGCAATGATTAAGAAGGTTCTGGTGAGCCTCGGCACACTCATTACTGACGCTCAGGAACTTGGTCTTGTTGCGAGAAACGTGGCGCGGGACATGAAGCGGCGGCGAGGTTCGGGCGACAAGAAGCAGGAGAAGCGTCAGAAGGGCAAACTGAAGGTCGGAGTGGATATTCCCACCCGCCAGGACGTCAAGGCGATCCTAGCCGTTCTGGTGGGCCGTTGGCGCCCAATGATCATGATGGCGATCTTCTGCGGTCTGCGTGCATCGGAGTTGCGAGGGCTGAGGTGGCCGGATGTCGACCTCGACAAACGCGAGATCCACGTCCGCCAGCGTGCCGATCGGTTCAATGACATCGGCCGGCCGAAGTCGGAATCCAGCGAGCGGACGGTTCCAGCGCCACCTATGGTCATCAACGCCCTGAAAGAATGGAAGCTCGCCTGCCCGAAGCGAAATACCGGCAAGAAGGACGCAGTCGGCGAACCGATCCTGGTGCTCGATCTCGTATTCCCGAATGGCACCGGCAGAGTCGAACAGCTGAACAACATCCTGCGGCGCGGTCTGCACCCGGCCTGGGTTGCCGCCGGCATCGCCGTGGACAGTGGCAGAGTCGACAAGAAGGGCAAGGCGATCCTCGCGCCCAAATATACGGGCATGCACGCCTTACGACATTTCTATGCCTCCTGGTGCATCAACCGAAAAGAAGACGGCGGCCTTGGCCTGACGCCGAAGATGGTTCAGGAGCGCATGGGCCACTCAACCATTGCGATGACGATGGATACCTACGGACATCTGTTTCCGAAAGACAATGACGCCGACGAATTGGCGGCCGCGGAGAAGGCATTCATGGCGTGACTGCAACATGGATGCGACAAGGAACGCGGAACGCCGTGTGCTATATGGATTTGTAGCGGTTTCCTAATCTGGGGGTCGCGCGTTCGAATCGCGCCGGGATCACCATGAAGATTGAAAATTTCAATTGCCAAATATTGCCTTTGCTATGGTGCTCCCTTTAGGCGGCCTTGCTGATCCATATTTGGGTCAGTAGTTGCCATGCGGCAATCGCTGCACAAATCGGTGACGCAAGCTGCCACTTATTACAGTGATGCCAAGAGCAAGGAGAACAATTGTCGCGGCTCTCGGCGTTGTCGTCGAAGAACTGAACTGGGCATTGAGGAAAATGAGACGGCGCTCACACGCAAGACGCACGCATAATTTGGAAGGTTTAGCATACATGAGACGAAGCCTTATCTTGTAGGGTCCTGGAATCCAGAATACAAAGCTTCAGCAATCGAGAAGAGATATTATGAGCGGAGCGCATCCCGAAAACGCAAATGATTTGTTCGCCCCGTTGATGACCCAAATTGAGGTCGCCGTTGAACCGGAAGAAACGGAGACCGAAGGCGTAAAGCCTTGGGATCCAAAGCAGATACGGATCACCACAAAAAACTTCACGATTCGAGAAATCTATAGTCAGATCGAACATGACGAACTCGACTTGGCGCCGGATTTTCAGCGTAGCTTTGTCTGGAAGGATCGCCAGCAGATCAGACTAATTGAATCTGTTCTGCTCGGAATTCCACTGCCCGCCTTCTATTTCAACCAAGACAGCCAAGGCGCCCACCAGGTCATTGATGGCGTACAACGATTAACGACTGTGAAGCTCTTTATGTCTAATGCTTTATCGCTTCACAATACACATCTTGAGTATCTGAAAGATCTTGAAGGACAGACCTACGATACCTTGGACGCACCCGTTCGGCGGCGGTTTGCCAGCACGCAGATTGTTGCTCACGTGATTGAACCTCAAACCCCAGACGAGGTAAAATACGATATCTTTAACAGGGTAAATACCGGGGGAAGTCCGCTGACCGCCCAGGAGATTCGCCATTGCATGAGCAAGACCGAATCTCGGGATTTCTTGAAGTCGCTGGTTGAGCGAGGCAGCTTTGATAGAGCGACCAGCTTTGCGTTCTGGACGAAAGACCCAAACGGAACACCTGTTCGAGACAATCAGAGAATGGCCGACCGTGAGATGGCGCTCAGGTTTTGCGCATTTCGAACAGTGCCAATTGCAGAATACGAAAAGGCCGCGAGTCTTGATGGTTTTTTGCTCGACTTTACTCGGCAAATAGACACTACCAGAAGCGACCTTCTGTCACCACTGAACCTTATCTGGCTGGAAGCTGCGTTCGAGAGATCGATGCAGAATTGTGCGGCCATTCTTGAAGAAGCAGCGTTTCGTCGATGGCCACCTAACGCGGCACGACGCGGCCCGATAAACCGGGCAATCTTTGAGGCTCAAGCACTTGCCTTGGCCGATTACGATGTTGAGAGCCTGCTCCCTCATAAGCAAAAAATCGTTGGTGCTTTTCGAGACCTATTCGACGACCCCAATTATGACAGTGCCGTTCGAGCTGGCACGGGTGATGTTAGAAAGGTAGAGCGCCGTTTGAACATGACTCGGAAGTGTGTCGAGGCAATCGTGCAATGATCACCTCTCTGTCAATTCATGGTTTCAAAAGATTCAGGTCCGAGAAACTTGAATTTCGTCCACTGACAATTCTTGCAGGCCGTAACGGTTCAGGAAAAACCTCTACAATCCACGCCCTCCTCCTTGCCTTCGCGGCAAGCCAACGTGGCGATGGTGTAGCCGAACTGAATGGTCCATTCGGACTTGAGCTTGGGTGGTTTGGCAGTCTTGTCAATACAAGCTCAGTAGAAAATTCATTCTCTGTTGAGATTGAACTGGACGCAACGGAAAGCGCTTCATGGAAATTCGAGGAAGGGGACACTGAACTCTACGCCTCCGTAAGGCTGCCCCTTCAGGGAGCATTTTCTGACGCGCTGGGTTTTCAGTATCTGGGTGCTGAACGACTCGGTCCTCGAATCGTTCAATCGTCGGCAGCCCTTCCCCGTGAGAAGCTCCAAGTTGGTTGGCAGGGGCAGTATACGGCGCAAGTCATCGACAAATTGGGCAGCACAGTTGTAGATAGGGGTCGGCGGTTTCCGGGCGGTGAAGAAAATCCGCCCCTACTAAAGGCACAAATAGAGCAATGGCTATCGGCCATTGTGACGTCCGTTCAAATCGACACCTCGACGTTCCCGGATACTGGAGTTGCGGGAATCGTGTTCCGGGCGCCAGGAGGCGAGTTTGTAAGGCCTACAAACATGGGCTTTGGGGTAACCTACGTTCTCCCAATTGTTGTAGCCGCGTTGAGTGCCTCTATGGGCGGGCTGTTGATTGTCGAGAATCCTGAAGCACATCTCCATCCTGCGGGTCAGTCGGAGATCGGTATTTTCCTTGCGAGAATGGCGGCGGCTGGAGTCCAAATCTTGCTAGAAACCCATTCGGATCACGTCTTAAATGGTATTCGACGCGCTGTGGGTGAGCAACGAATCCTAAACTCCGATGACGGCATCATTCATTTCTTTGAGAATGCAGACAAACCGGCCCAATCACTTGTTTTCACTCCTTCGGGTGGTTTCTCGAATTGGCCCACGGGATTTTTTGATCAATATCAACTCGACGTAGCTCGCCTGAACCGGGTCCGAAGATCTCGATGACGATCCGCTTCGTTATGGACGAAACATCACTAGGGCTTGATGGGCTCACACCGCTGAACGGTATTGAGGTACTGGAACAGTTTCTCGATCGTGTCGACGATGCCGCCCTCGCGGGCAAGGACGTACTCTATTCAAGCGAGTTCTTTGAGACACCCATCCTTGGTGACTTGTGTTTTTGGGATTTATGCGACCCAACAGCACCAATCGTCCTCCCGAAGCATCTGCAAGAGCGAGCTGCGGCAGCATTTGGCCCCTTAGCACGATGGGACGAAACTGGTGAATGGCCAGACAACTTCGATGTGTCCGTTGATGGACAGGCTGTTCAGAATCTTCCTTCGGTTGCGTGGGCGCATTTCCGTAATGCGAACCCCAACACGGAGCTTGTCGCATGCATATCGTCTTCAACACGAGGATATACCGGCCTTCGTGACGTACTAAGCGGTGCGGTTTCGAGGCCGATATGGTTTATAGAAACGGACCGGGACGCCGAGCTTTTCTACAGGTGGATAAGCTCCGAACATTCAGGCTCCCCCGCAGGGATGGCCGAACTTGCGCTTGCGTCGTTTAAGAATTTGAATTTTGCGGATGGCTGCTGGACCGGTATCCGCGCAATGACCGGACAGTATCGCGATTTGGCGCGAGTGATCGTGAAGCACTTGGGTACTTTGTCTGATGAGGGACAGCGTATTTTTGGAGGGTCTTGGCAACAGGCTCCGGCCGAATTTGGGTCATTGGGTATAGAGATTTCCGACGAAACCGGCGGAACCAAGCAAAATGGGACGGCTCGCCAGGAACGTTGTATCATAATAGCCGGCGAGGAGCGCTTTTTTTGGTGGCATACTAAGCTGGAGCCGCATCAGAACCGGATTCATATCTGGCCAGATGAGGTCCCGGGCGGCGGCAAAATAACAGTTGGCATTTTTTGCCGCCATCTAACGACTTGAAAACTAAAGGAATTGCCTGCAGCAAATAGCGCAAAAATGCCACCGTACTTACGACGCCTGACGATAGGCCCGTCGCCCACGCACAACTCGCTGCGCCCCCACCCCGAGCAACACAGCCACAACCCACCCACCGACAAAACCAATCGCACCCCAGACAAGACCTGCGAAGCTGACCGGCACACTCGGCACAAAATCGCGCCAGGTATTGGCGAAAACGACATCATCCGGTTCCCGCATCAGCACGAGGGGCTTGGCGACCGGGTCCGCAGTGCCGAGTTTCAATTGCTGCGCCAGCAGCGTCTCGTAGCGCGTGATCGTGCTCTGCATCGAGACGCCGCGGTCGCGGAGGAAATCGTCGGAGGAGTGCGCGTAGGTGTTCAGCGCCTGCTGGCGATCGAGGTGGTGGTCGGCTGCCTGTCTGTTGAAATCCTCGACGATGACGCGCAATTCGTCGATCGCGCCGCCGATCCGCTGGCGGTATTGCTGGGCAAATTCCGGCGCCTGCGAAAAGACCGTGCCGCCGGCAAGCCCGGCGACGATGGCGATGATCCTTGCAATCGATCTCATTCTCTCGATGCCTCCGGCGCTCTCCAGAAGTAACGATCCGTGGCCGCAAAGGTTTCTCTTCGACACAATCCGTAACGCTATGTGATTGAACCGACAGCGCTTCCGGCGAGTTGCTCCCGTGACCAATGAGTTGCTCCTATGAGCAACTGAGAAAGAGAGGCTTGTCATGAAACAGATTATCCTTGCCTGCACACTCGCTGCCGCATCCATCTTTTCCGCAATGCCGTCCCAGGCGGCCAGTGTGACGATCACCACGGGTGATGAACGCCCGTACTACCGTGATTCGGAACGTCCCTATTACCGCCATCACAGCCCCTATTACCGCCACGACATGCGTCGGCGTTACGTTTCCCGCGACTGCTTTAACAAGACGGAAAAAATACGCCGCCATGGCCATACGGTCATCAAGGAAACCAGGGTCTGCCGATAGGCGATCCACGCACGAAGCCCGGCTGATCGGCCGGGCTTTTCATCCGATTTCGTCACGCGGAACTTCGCCATATCGGCCGCGTTATTCGCGAAAGGAGTAAGCGTCATGCGTATCAAGATGACTCTTCTGGCAATCGCTTATGTCGCCGTCAGCGCCGTGCTGCTTGCCATCGCCTATCAGCCGCACGGGCCGGTGGCCCTGCAGAAGACGGATCGCATGGCCGGTTCGTCCTTCCTCGTCGAGCGCTTCGCCGGTTGATCGGCTGAGCGCTGAGTGAGAGACGACGACGCATCAATGCCGCTCGTTAAGCGGAGGCCCGCCGAGCAGGATCCGGTTCTGCACCGCATGCACGCCTTCGACGGCCCTGGCAACCGCGGTCGCCCGTTCGATCTCGCCGACGGTGCCGACCGTACCGGTCAGCACGATGTGCTCGTTTTCCATCGTCACTTCGACATCTGATGCATCGATGCCGCCGGCAATCGCCAGCGCGTTGGCGACGGCCGCTTCGACCGATGCGCGATTGGCAATTTCCGCTTCCATCTCGGGCTCGAGCCCGTGAAATGTCTGCTCCTTGAAAACCATGATCCGTTTCTCCTCATATCCGAGCGTCAAACCTGCGGAGGAAACGCCCGTCGGCCGGTTTTGGTTGCAGGGCGGCTACCAGTTGAGGCGATAGCGCAGATTGACGCTGCCGGCCTCATCTGCCGAAAACGGATTGCTGACCGATGCATCGAGATTGAGGTTGGGCAGGATTGCCTGGTTGACGGCAACCGAACTCGAAAAATCGCCGCTGGCATTGCTGATGCCGGCGCCTGCCGAAAGCGAGGTGCCCGTCCAGGGATGAATCAGCTTCAGCGCCTGCGACGCCGTCACCGAGGCCCGTTTGATATCGACCGCGTCGTATTGGACGCTGATGGACCGGCTCGACTGCATATCGAGCGAATCCGACAGGATCCAGCTGCGTGAACGGCTGAGCGTCAGCGCGCCGCTGCCGCGCAGCGTATCGACACTGATCCTTGCGCCCCGCTGCGATTGGCCTGATGGCGTGACGTTTGTCCTGACGATCCTGCCCCAGAGCATTGCCTGCTCGGAATCGGGCAGCGGCGCCCCGCCTTTGGTCGAGGCGAGCGCGATATCGGCGCCGGCGCTGGTTTCCCATTCCGCCGGCAGGCGGAAACCCATCGTCGCCTTGTAGGACCGGTCGGAGAGTTTGGCCGGCGCCCAGATCAGCAGGTCATCGGCCCTCGCCGCCGAGGCGAGCGAGAAGAGGATGGCGAAGAGAAGGCAAGCTGTTTTGAATATCGTCATGAAATCCAACATTTCCACGGACACAGGGCTGCAGCGCACATGAATGCGCCCGCAGCGACGCGATGAGGGATTGCGGCCAAGCCGCCCATCCCGGTTCATCCTCGATTTGTTTGCCGGAAAGCTAACGGCACTTCGGTGCCCGTTTCCGAAGGACGCCGCGGCGTCCTGAATTGCCATGCGACCGTGAACGGCGCGACGAATTTCGAATCCGCCAGCAACGGTGCAAGGATCACATCCAACCGTCGCACTGTAAACCCCTTCAAGGTCGAAATCTGCTGCACCGCACACTTGCCGCCCCCTGCAAAGCCTAGTAGAGCCTGAGCCTACGAGAAAAATTTTCGCGAAATTGCAGATAATGACCGGCAAAACCGCGCCGCGGCGCCTCAGCATCTTCGGCTCGACCGGCTCGATCGGCCAGAACACCCTCAATGTCGTCGATCACCTGGGCGGACGGAAGAATTTCGAAATCTCCGTGCTGACAGGCAACGGCAATGTCGAATTGCTGGCCCGGCAGGCGAAAGCCTCAGGCGCTGGGATGGCGGTGACGGCAAGCGACCGGCATTACCAATCGCTGAAAAGCGCGCTTTCCGGCAGCGGCATCGAAGTCGCATCCGGAAAATCCGGCCTGATGGAAGCGGCCGACCGCGAGGCCGACTGGGTGATGGCGGCGATCGTCGGCACCGCCGGCCTGGCGCCGACGCTGGCCGCAGCAAAGCGCGGCGCCGATATCGCCCTTGCCAACAAGGAATGCCTGGTCTCGGCCGGCGACCTGTTCATCGGCGCGATCCGCAAGGGCGGCGGCAGGCTGCTTCCTGTCGACAGCGAACACAATGCGATTTTCCAGGTGCTTGAGGAAAACCAGCGCCATGCCATCGAACGGGTCGTGCTGACGGCTTCGGGCGGGCCCTTCCGCACCGCCTCGCTGAAGGAAATGGCCGGCGTGACGGCGGAAACCGCACGCGCCCACCCGAACTGGTCGATGGGATTGAAGATCTCGATCGACAGCGCCTCGATGTTCAACAAGGCGCTGGAGATGATCGAAGCCCGTCATCTTTTCAGCCTCACGCCCGAGCAGATCGAGGTCATCATCCATCCGCAATCGATCATCCATTCGATGGTCGGCTATACCGACGGATCGGTGCTGGCCCAGCTCGGCGCCCCCGATATGCGCACCGCGATCGGTTATGCCCTGTCCTTTCCGCGCCGGCCGAACCTGCCGATCGAGCGGCTGGATTTTGCCAGGCTCGCCAGACTGGATTTCGAGGCGCCGGATGAGCTGCGGTTTCCGGCCTTGCGGCTCGCCCGCCTGGCGATGACGCGCGGCGGCGTTCAAGGCGCGGTGCTGAATGGCGCCAAGGAAGTGGCGCTCGAAGCCTTCATCGAAGGGCGGCTGCCGTTCCTGGCCATGGCCGAGATTACCGAAAGGGTCATGGACGATCTGGCCGGCCTGCCGCCGGCCGCCGAGATGGACGATGTCTTCGCCGCCGACCGGCAGGCCCGGCAAAGGGCCGCAGACCTCATGAAACTGGAAATCGCGGGCTGAAGCTTACCGCAGCCGGTTGCCGGCCTCATCGAACAACCGGCAATCCGACGGTTCGAACAGCAGGCCGACCTGCTCGCCCGCCGCGATGCTGATCGGTGAGCGGTGCTCGACGGTCAGCGACTGGCCGTCGGCGAGCTGGCAATAGAGATATTGCGTTCCGCCGAGATATTCCGAGAAATCGACTTTTGCCGTCAGGCTGCCCGCATGGTCGGATGCCACCTTCAGATGTTCCGGCCGCAGGCCAAGCGTCACCGCGCCTCCGGCCGGCCGGGCCGTGCTGACCAAGGCGGTTTCGATGCGAGAGCCGGCGACCTCGACCACGCCTCCCTCGCCCCAGCGGGCGTTCAAGAGGTTCATCCGGGGCGAGCCTATGAAGCCCGCCACGAAGGTATTGGCGGGATCTTCGTAGATCTGCCTTGGCGTTCCGGCCTGCTCGACGCGGCCGTCACGCAGCACGACGATCTTGTCGGCGAGCGTCATCGCCTCGGTCTGGTCGTGGGTGACATAGATCATCGTATTGCCGAGTTCGCGGTGCAGGCGGGCGATCTCGATGCGCATCGACACCCTGAGTTCCGCATCGAGATTGGACAGCGGCTCGTCGAACAGGAAGACATCGGGCTTGCGCACGATCGCCCGGCCGATCGCCACGCGCTGCCGCTGGCCGCCCGAAAGCTGCCCCGGCCGCCGGTCGAGAAGATGGTCGATCTTCAGGATGGCGGAGGCGGCCTTCACCCGGGTTTCGATCTCGGCCGGCTGGGTGCGCGCCATCTTCAGCCCGAAGGCCAGATTGTCACGCACGCTCATATGCGGATAGAGCGCATAGGACTGGAAGACCATGGCGATGCCGCGCTCGGAGGGATCGAGATCGGTGACCATGCGTCCCTTGATCTCGACCTCGCCGTCGGTCACGTCCTCGAGGCCGGCGATCATGCGAAGCAGCGTCGACTTTCCGCAGCCGGACGGGCCGACGAAGACGACGAATTCACCCTCTTCGATCGTCAGGTCGATCCCGTGGACCACCTGCAGATTGCCATAGCTTTTGCGCACGTCCTGGAGCACGACGCTCTTGTTAGCCATACCGTTCGTCATCCCCAAACGACCTACTTGTCCGACTGGACCCAGACGAGCATCTCTCCGGGCGCGCGGTTGTCCCAGAGATGATAGGGCACGAAACGCGCGGTGGCGACCTGCCTTTCGGCCGGCGCATTGCGGTAGAGCGGTGTTCCCCAGTTCGACGTCTCCTCGCGCTCGACCTTGAGATCAAGGGCGACGGCATCGTTGAGATCCTTCAGCACCACCGTTTCGGCGATCGGAAGCTCGCGGGGCAGGACGATGGCGTTGAGATCCTTGCCATTGTCGGTCGTTTCGACGCAATAGACCAGGGGCCCGCGCATCAGAGCGACGCGGCCGGCATCCTGGCGCACCTTAGGATTGGCATATTGCGGACGAAGCGCCAGCGGCAGGTGGAGGGCGACACGATCGCCGTCGGTCCATTGACGATCGATCCTGGCATATCCATCCCGGATATTGGCGGCGAGATCGAGCATCTCCCCGTTGACGCTGAGGGTGGCCCTTTCTGCCCAATCCGGAATGCGCAGCGACAGCGCGAATCTCGCCGGGGTCTTGAGCCTGGTCGTGAACGCCACCGCACCGTCCCAGGGATAGTTGGTGGTCTGCTGCAACTCGCCTTCGGCGCCGTTGGCAAGCTTCAGCCGCGCAGTGCTTTCGCCATAGAGATGCACCGCGATCTCGTCGTCGGCAACGGCATACATATAGGAGCCGATCGAGGTCACCAGCCGGGCGATATTCGGCGGGCAGCAGGGGCAATGGTGCCATTTCCAGCGATGATGCTTGCCCGCACTTTCGAGCGGATTGTCGTAGAAGAAGGTCTTGCCGTCGGTGGAAAGGCCGGGCAGCGCGCCGTTATAAAGCGCCTGCTCCATGATGTCGGCATAACGCCGGTCCGGGCCGCGCCCGAGCATGCGGCTTGCCCAGAAGACCAGGCCGACCGAGGCGCAGGTCTCGGCGTAGGCCGTGGCATTGGGCAGGTCGTAATAATCGGTGAAGCCCTCGTTGGAGGCGGCCGGGCCGATGCCGCCGGTGATGTACATCTGCTTGGTGGTCAGATCGTCCCATAGCGTTTCCAGCGCCGCCGTCAGGCTGTCGTCCTTATATTCGGTGGCGATATCGGCCATCCCCGAATAGAGATACATGGCGCGCACGGCATGGCCGACGACCTTGGTCTGCTCGCGCACCGGCTGATGCGCCTGGCCATACTCATAGGTCTTCTGATGGAAGTCGGCGGCGCTCCGGCCGTCGCGAGCGGCTTCCGCCGTGAAGAAGTGCGGCTCGGTGCCGCGCTCGTCGATGAAGAATTTCGACAGTTCGAGATATTTCTTCTGGCCGGTGACGCGGGCGAGCTTGACCAGCGCAAGCTCGACCTCCTCATGGCCGCAATAGCCGGGGAGCTGGCCTTCGCCATGGCCGAACATAGTGATCATGTAATCGGCAAAACGGCACATGATATCGAGCAGCTTGCGTTTGCCGGTCGCCTGGTAATAGGCGACCGCGGCTTCCATCAGATGGCCGGCGCAATAGAGCTCGTGATGGTCGCGCAGGTTGGTCCAGCGGCGGGCAGGCTCGACGCGCTGGAACCAGGCGTTGAGATAGCCGTCCTTATCCTGCAGTCTCTCATACATGTCGATGATCTCATCGGCGCGGGCCTCCAGCTTCGGGTTCGGCCGGCGATAGAGCGAATAGGCGATGGTCTCGATCGACTTGCCGAGATCGGAATCCCAGAACATCTGCGTCGTCCCGCCCCAGGGCTGAATGGGAATGACGACGCCGGGGCTCGGCTGGTCGACATCGATCGCCTTCAGCATGCCGGCCTCGACGCAGCGGTCGAGCAGGGTTTCGGCGGTGGAATTGCAGACGGCGTCCTGCCATTTGCCCCAGAAGCCGCCGAGCTCCACGTCGGGAACGGCGACGGGACGAAACTGGCGGTCGTTGCTTGATTTGGTCATGGGTTCGACTTTCCCTGTGGTTATTTCACCGCGCCGGCCATCAGCCCGCGCATGTAGTAGCGTTGCAGGAGCAGGAAGACGATCAGGCAAGGGATCGTCATGACGACAACACCGGCCTGCACCGCTCCCCAGTTGATGGCGCCGAGCCGCCCGGCGCGCACCGCCGTCATCAGCACCGGCAGGGTGTATTTCTCATTGCTGGAGAGCAGTACCAGGGCGGCGAGAAACTCGTTCCAGGCATTGAGGAAGGCAAAGATCGCCACCGTCGCCACGCCCGGCAGCACCAGCGGCAGCAAAACGCGGGCGAGAAGCCTGAGATCGCGGGCGCCGTCGATGCGGGCGGCCTCCTCGATTTCCTTCGGCACCGCATCGAAGGCGTTGCGCATCATGAAGACGGAGAAGGGCAACTGCAGCGTCACATAGACGAGCGTCAGCCCGATGAGCGAATTGTTGAGGCCGAGCTTTGCCAGGATGATGAAGAGCGGCGTCAGGATCGACTGGAACGGGATCATCAGCGTGGCGATGATCAGCACGAAGAGCGCATTCTTCATCGGGAAGCGATAGCGCGAGAAGCCGTAGCCGGCGAGCAGGCTGACGCCGACGGTCAGCACCACGGTGGCGACCGAGACGAACAGCGAATTGATCATGTGCCGCCAGATGCCGGCGCCGAACGTATCGAGCAGCGCATAGGCATCGAAGCTGACGCCCGATGTCGGCCATGGCGGCAGCGGCGGCAGGCTGGCTTCGGTCCCCTGGCGGAAGGAGGCGAGCAGCGTGATTGCAAACGGCGCCAGGAAGAAGATCGAGATGGCGATGCCGGTGAGATGATAGGCCGATTTCACGCGGAAGGCCTTGCGGGCGCGGCGTTCCCTCGAGGTGCTCATGGCCGCTCCTCCCCGACGCGCAGCAACCAGAGCTGCACGATGCTGATCGCCACCAGGATGGCGAGCAGCACGATCGACAGTGCCGCGCCATAACCGAGATTGAACGACACGAAGGACTGGTTGAAGATGTAATAGACCACCGAGATCATCTTGTTCTGCGGCCCGCCCGAGGTCATGATGTAGAACTGGTCGAAGGCGAGGATCGAGCCGGTGACGGAGACGATCAGCGCCAAAGCGATCGTCTTGCGCATCAGCGGCAGCGTCAGATGCCGGAAACGCTGCCAGCGGCCGGCGCCGTCGATGCGGGCGGCCTCCGTCAGTTCGGACGGGATGGCCTGCAGCCCGGTCAGAAGAATGATCATGGTGAAGCCGGCGATCTTCCAGACGACCATCACCACGATGGTCAGGAAGGCGGTGTCGAAGGTCGCCAGCAGATTGGGGCTCTTTTCGACAAGGCCGAGCGCCCTCAGGGCAGGGCCGATGAAGCCGCTATCGACATTGGCAAGCCAGACCCAGAGCAGCGAGGCGGTGGCGAGGCCGACGACGACCGGCAGGAAGATGACGGTGCGATAGGCGCTGACGAACTGCCGTTCCTTCTCGACGAAGATCGCCAGCGGAAAGGCGACGGCGAAGATGGCGATAGTGACGATCACCGTATAATAGGCGGTGAAATTCAGCGCCGTCACGAAGCGCGTGTCGTTGACCATGCGGTAATAATTGTTGAAGCCGATCCAGCGCGATGCTCCCATCAGCGGCCAGTTGTGCAGGCTCATCCATCCGGTGAACAGCACCGGCATGATGAAGAAGACGATGACCAGCGCCATGGCCGGGGCGATATAGGCAAGGCCGCGCCAATTCGATTGGCGCCGTCGCCTGCGCCGAGGCAATAGGGTCTCTGAACCGGAACCGGTCATCGAAACGCTCCGCATCTGTCGGTTGGGATTGGCCGGGAAGCTGCCACCGCTCCCCGGCCGCGGCCGGGGGAGAGTTACTGGCCGCTATCGATGATCGATTGCATTTCCGACTGGGCGCTCGAAAACGCGCCGTCGACATCGTCGCCGAAGATCGCAGCGTTGGTGAAGCTTGCCCACGGGCCGTTGGCGCTGTTGATCAGGTCGTTGAACTGCAGCGTATAGGGCGTCTTGGCGACACTGATCGCCTTGAGGCCGACCTGCATGCGCGGATCGAGACCTTCCAGCACCTTGTCGGCAATATCGCCGCGCGTCGGCAGGCTGCCGTATTTCGCCATGATCTTCTGGCCGTCCTCCGAATAGACATATTCGAGGAAGCCCTTCACCGCGTCGATCTTCTTCGTGCCCTTGGTGATGACAAAATTATCGCCGCCGGCAAAGGACGACGGCTTGCCGTCGACGCCCGGAATGAGGGTCACGCCGAAATTGATGTCGGGATGCTCGGTCACCAGCGTGCCGATGGCAAAGGCGCCGAGGCTCTGCTGGCCGATCTTGCCATTGGTGAAGGTCAGGAAGTTGGCGCCGGTGTCGCTGGCCGCCCCCGCCGGCACCAGGTCCTTCTTGACCATGTTGCGGTAGATGTCGACGGCCTTGCGCATCTGAGGCGTATCGAGCGTCGCCGTCTTGCTGTCGGCCGACAGGATATCGGCGCCGGCACCCCAGGTGAGCGGCGTGAAGGTGAAGATCATGCAGCCGCCACAGCCGCCGCCGGAGAAATAGAAGCCGTAGGTATCGTCACCGAGCGCCCGGATCTTCTCGGCATTGGCGGTGATTTCGTCCCAATTGGTCGGCGCCTTTTCCGGGTCGAGGCCGGCCTTCTTGTAGAGATCCTTGTTCCAGGCAAAGACCGATGTCTCCACCGAGAGCGGCAGGCCGTAAATCCTGTCCTGATAGGTGCCGAGGCGGACATGCGAAGGCGACAGCGAATTGAAATAGGGCAGCGATTTCGCCCAGTCCGTCAGATCCTCAAGCTGGCCGGCCGCGGCAAAGGCGGGATTATAGATCAGATCCATCGACAGGGCGTCGGGTGCCTGTCCGCCGGCGATCGCCGTTGCATATTTCTGCACCAGCTCGGAGAACGGCACCTCGGTCATCACGACCTTGTTCTCATGGCCGGCATTATAGGCTTCGACGACCTTCTTGAAGGCGTCGCCGATGCCCGAACGAACCCACATTTCGACATTTTCAGCCGCCGACGCAGCCGAAAACAGGCACAAGGTAGCGATGCTGGTCGCCGCCAAAAGACGCTTGATCATGACACTCCTCCCGATATGGCGCATCTCCCTGCGCCTTTGCTCATTCCCTAGATCTCATTCCCTTGATCATCCGAGGTTTTGCCCCCGCATGACTGCCGGACGATCAGCCGGCACGGCAATTTCCTCACTCCCGGCTCGACGGGCCGTCCTTCCGCAAGCGCCAGCACCGTCAATCCGGCCTGCCGCCCGAGCTCCTTCAACTCCATATCTACCGTCGTCAGCGGCGGCCGCGTCTGGGCCGCAACAATCTCCCAATTGTCGAAGCCGATCACGGAGACATCCTGCGGCACCTTGACGCCGCGCTCGCGCAGCGCATCGGCGGCACCGCGGGCGATCTGGTCGTTGCCGCAGAACAGCGCGTCGGGCTTTTCTCCCGGCCGCTTCCAAAGCTTCTCGACCGCCTCATGGCCCCAGCTTTCCGACCAGACGCCGTAAAGCACCGGCTCGCGGTGACCTGCCACCTCGTGATAGGCGCCGGCGCGTTCCCGCACCGAGAAGAAATCCTCCGGACCGGTGATATGGGCGATCCGCCGCCGTCCGATCTTGGCGAGCCATTCCACCGCCAGCCTCGCACCCTGCTCGTCGTCCGAACGAAAGGTCACGCTGTTCTGCGTCCCCTCGGTGAAGGCGTAGACGACAGGCACATGCAAATTCGACAGATCGACCGGCAGGCGCCTGTCCAGCCGCTTTCCCGTGGCGATGATGCCGTCGACCTGCTTGTCGAGCATCGCATCGACATGGATCTGGGCGAGCGCCGGATCGTCTTCGATGGCGCAGAGGAAGACCGAAACCCCATGGTCGACCAGCGCGTCCGAGATACCCGCCATCACAGGCAGGGTGAAACGGCCGTAAGTGTCGTTGGTCAAGAGACCGATGGTGAAGCTGCGCTTGCTGAGAAGACCTCTTGCCAGCGCATTCGGCCGATATCCGATTTCGCCGGCGATCCGCTTCACCCGCTCGCGGGTTTCCGCGCCCATCCGGCCGGTGTCGTTAAGCGCCTTCGACGCGGTCGATATGCTCACCGCGGCAGCCGCCGCCACCTCATGGATGGTGATCCTGCCTCTTTTTCCTCCCGATATGTTCAGACTATCCTCCTTCTGAAGTGGCTTGAGAAAAGCTTTTACCAACCGCTGTGTCAAGTGAGAAAAGGTTTTCCCATATAGTTCAGGCGTTGTCAGCGGGAGGACGGTCGGCGGCAAGGCCTAAATGCAGAGAAGGAGCCACGCGCATCGGCGGCATCGAGCGGCGCCGAGCGGATGATCGCGGAGTCAGGGCAAGAAGATTGGCCGGCCGCGGAGGCGCACGGCGGATCACCGTCAGGACCTCCGATGGAGGTCCTGAATGGCGCGGTCACCGAAAAATCAGGCGACGTGCCTGGCCAGCGCGCAGCGCGACCAGAGCGAATGGAGCGCCTCGACCAGATGGGCGATATCGGCATCCGAATGCAGCGGCGTCGGGGTGATGCGCAGCCGCTCGGTCTTCTTCGGCACGGTGGGATAGTTGATCGGCTGGACGTAGACGCCGCAATTGTCGAGCAGCAGGTCGGAGATCCACTTGCACTTGGCGGCATCGCCGACCAGCACCGGCACGATATGGCTTGGATTGGGCACATGCGGAATGCCGCTCTGATCGAGCAGCATCCGAAGCTTGCGCACCCGGTCCTGATGGCGGGCGCGCTCGAACTGGCTGACCTTCAGGTGCTGGATCGAGGCGACCGCACCGGCGGCAAGCGCCGGCGGCAGCGCCGTGGTGAAGATGAAGCCGGAGGCGAAGGAACGGATGAAATCGCAAAGGGCGGCCGACGCGGCGATATAGCCGCCCATCACGCCGAAAGCCTTGCCGAGCGTGCCTTCGATGACGGTCAGCCGGTCCATCAACCCCTCGCGCTCGGCAATGCCGCCGCCGCGCGGGCCGTACATGCCAACCGCATGCACTTCGTCGAGATAGGTCATCGCGCCGTATTTGTCGGCGAGGTCGCAGATTTCCTTGATCGGGGCGATGTCGCCATCCATCGAATAGACGCTCTCGAAGGCGATCAGCTTCGGCGCCTTGGGATCGGCGGCCGCAAGCTTGGCTTCGAGATCGGCGACGTCATTGTGCTTCCAGATCACCTTGCCGCACTTGGCATGGCGGATGCCTTCGATCATCGAGGCATGGTTCAGCGCGTCGGAGAAGATGACCAGGCCGGGGATCCTGGCGCCGAGCGTGCCGAGTGCTGCCCAGTTGGACACATAGCCCGAGGTGAAGATCAGTGCCGATTCCTTGGCGTGCAGATCGGCAAGCTCACGCTCGAGCATGACGTGGTAGTGGTTGGTGCCAGAAATATTCCGGGTGCCTCCCGCACCCGCGCCACAGTGGTCGATGGCGTTTTTCATCGCCTCGATCACCTTCGGGTTCTGGCCCATGCCGAGATAGTCGTTGGAGCACCAGACCGTGACTTCCTTTTCGCCATCGGCGGTATGGCGCGTTGCGCGCGGAAAATTGCCACGGTGGCGCTCGAGATCGGCAAAAACGCGGTAACGGCCCTCGGCGTGAAGCCCGTCCAGCTCGTTTTTGAAAAACGCTTCGAAATCCATCATCTGCTCCAGTATCGCGCGGCCGTTCTTGCCGACCGGACGTCCGCGCGTCAATGCTTACCCTTTGCTTTAACATCAACTGCGGCAAAAGGCCCAGTTTTTTGAATGATTCCAGATAAAAAAATACGCAAGCGCGGATCAACGAATCGATGCGGCAGAGACGCGTGAAATTGGCGAAAACCGTCCGGCGGCGACAATGTTCCATATTGCAAAAAAATGGGCACAAGAGTGGACAACCCTTTCTTCCGACATAGTTTTCGCACTAGCGTGGCAAAAAAAGACTAGGGACGGCCTATGCCCATCGGGCGACAACCCAGGAGAAAAGAGATGAAAAAAGCTGTCATACTCGCATTGATCGGCCTGTCGGTCGCAAGCTGCACGCCGACCCAGCAGGGAGCCGGTATCGGTGCTGCCTCAGGCGCCGTCATCGGCGGCGCGGTCACCGGCGATGTTCGCGGCGCAGCCGTCGGGGCCGCGATCGGCGGTGTGTCCGGCGCTCTCATCGGCAGCGTCGCCGAACAGCCCGGCCAGTGCTACTATCGCGACCGCTACGGCCGCCGCTACATCGACACCTGCCCGCGCTGAGGGCGGTTGCAAAATCGCAAAAACAGGAAATCCCGGACACAGCTCCGGGATTTTTTGTGCTAAATTAGCGCGCTGGCAATTTAAAATGGTACACCCCGCGCGATTTTGCCGCTAAGCTGTTCACGGCTGGGCAACGAAGCTTCATTGTAGACCGAACCAAAAGCGGCGTATGCGGATTAGAGGGACAGGCCCGAAAACAGGTACTGCGTATCGGCGAACAGGCACCATGATGGTGGTCGCAGCGGCAGCTGCGTTCTCACCGGTCCTGATCGGCGACGCTTACGCCTTCAAGCTTTTCGGCATCACCATTTTCGGCAAGGACGAGGACGAAACGCAGCAGGTGCCCGATCCGGTGCGCTATAGCGTCAACCTCAAAGCCGACACCGCCGATCCCGACCTCAAAGAAGCGCTGCAGAACAGTTCCCGGCTTGTGGGCGACCAGAAGCAGCCGGTGTCCGGCGATCTCGGCATCGTCGTCAAGGCCCGCGACGACCGCGAACGGCTGATCGCCACCCTGTATGAAAAGGCCCGGTATGGCGGCGTGGTGACGATCACCGTCGACGGCAAGAATATCGACGACCTGCCGCCCAATCCGAGCTTCGACCGATCCGGGCCGGTCCCCGTCACCGTCGACATCGCGCCCGGCCCGGTCTTCAAGGTCAGGGAGGTCCAGTTCGGCGGCGATGCCGCAAACCACAACCCCGCCGATTACGATCTGGCCCCCGGCGCCGAAGCCGGCTCGCTCGTCATCATCAAGGCCGGCGACAAGATCGTCGAGCAGCTGAAGAGCGAGGGCCGGCCCTTCGCCAAGCTGACCGAACGCAAGGTCGTCGCCGACCACAGGAGTGACACCGTCGATATCGTGCTTGCAGCCGAAGGCGGCCCGGTCGCTCCGATCGGCGATGTCGGCGTCACCGGCGAAAAGACCGTCAAACCCGGGTTCATCCAGCGCTATTCCCGGCTCGACAAGGGCGAAGCCTATTCTCCTGAGGCGCTGAAGAAGGCGGGCGAGCGGCTTCGCGCCCTCGGCGTCTTTTCGAGCGTCACCATTCACGAAGGCGATGCGCTGGCGCCGGATGGCACCTTGCCGATGACGATCGAGGTGTCCGAAGGCAAGCGGCGTTATTTCGGCGTCGGCGCCCAATATTCCACCACCGACGGCTTCGGGGTTCAGGGCTATTGGGGCCATCGCAACCTGTTCGGGGAAGCTGAAACGCTGCGGATCGAAGGATCGGTGTCGCGGCTTGGCGAAACCACCGATGTCGGCAGCCTCGACTATTCCGCCGGCATCCTCTTCACCAAGCCCGGCGCCTTCTTCCCCGCCGCCACACTGAAGGCCGGCATCGTCGCCAAGACCGAAAATCCGGATGCCTACAATGCGACGCTCGTCACCGCCTCGCTCGGCCTCTCCTACGAGCTGACCGACCGGGACACCGTCTCGGCGAGCGGCGAGGTCAGCTGGGAGCGCGACGACGACGCCTTCGGCACCAACGACTATCTGACCTTCACCATGCCGCTGCAATATGACCGCGACGCCCGCGACGACAAGTTCAATCCGACGGAGGGCTATCGCGCGACATTTTCGGCCAAGCCCGGCTACGAGATCTTCAATGCCACGCCCTATGCGGCCTTCCAGGGCTCGGTCTCCGGCTATCTGCCCTTCGGCGCCGAGGATCGCCTGGTGCTGGCCGGCAAGGTCGCCGCCGGGGTGCTGATCGGCGGCGGCGGCATCGAGAATATTCCGGCCACGCAGCGCTTCTTTGCCGGCGGCGGCGGCTCGGTGCGCGGATACAGCTATCAGGAAATCTCGCCCTATAACGACAATGGCGACCCGACCGGCGGCCGCTCCTATGTCACGGCTTCGCTGGAGGCCCGCATCAAGATCACCGATACGATCGGCATCGTGCCCTTCCTCGATGTCGGCACCGTATCGGACAGCACCTTTCCCGGTTTTTCCGATATCCGCGCCGGCGCCGGCGCCGGAATTCGATATGCCACACCTTTCGGCCCGCTGCGGCTTGATTTTGCCATGCCGCTGAACAAGTACGAAGATGGCACAGATTATGGAATCTACGCCGGCATCGGCCAATCCTTCTAGAATGGCCGGTGTCGATTTGTGAACCATCGTGAAAACGGGGTAGTGTCCGCGCCGATGCAAATGCTGGCAAAAATCGTCAACTGGTTCCTGCGGCTCACCGCCTATGGCGTGGGCGCCACCTTGATTCTTGCCGTCCTGGCACTGGCGATCTTCGGCTTCACCGCCTTTGGCGCCCGCATCGTCACCGAAAAGATAGCCTCGACGCTGTCCAACCGCGACATGACGATTACGGTGCGTGAACCGCAGGGTCTTTTGACCGGCGGGCTTCGCGCCGCCGAGATCTCGATCTCCGACACCAGGGGCGTCTTTGCGGAAATCCACGGCATCGCCATCGACTGGAACCCGCTGGCGCTGCTGACGGGAACCTTCCATGCCAAACGCTTCGAGATCGAAGCGATCGACGTGCTGCGCAAGCCGGTGCGCACCCTGCCCTCGCGGCCCGAAGCGGAAAGTTCCGGCGGCTTCAGCCTTCCGATCAAGGTCGATATCGACCGCGTCGCGCTTCCTGACATCAAACTGTCCGAACTCTTTGCCGGGCGCGCCTTCGCGCTCGCCGCCGAAGGCAGCCTGTCGGCGAACCGCGATGGCGGCGAAGCGATCGTCAATGTCAGCCGCCACGCGGTGCCCGATGCGCGGCTTGCCGCCGACATCGCCTATGCGCCGGCTGAAAACCGGCTGCAGCTGAAGGCGCAGCTTGCCGAACCGAAGGGTGGGCTGCTGGCAGGCTTTCTCGGCCTGCCGGACAGCCCCGCCGTCAATATCGATCTCGACGGCCAGGGACCGATATCCGACTGGAAAGGCAAAGCGCAGGCCGCGCTCGACGGACAGCAGCGCGCCGCAATCGAGGCCCGGCATCAGATCGGCGCCGACGGGCTGCACCACCTCGACCTCAAAGGTGGCGGCGACCTGAGCTCGCTGCTTCCTTCGGCATTCCGGCCGCTTTTCTCAGGCCAGACCAATATCGATCTTGCCACCACTTTCGATAACCGCGGCAAGATCGACATCCAGACCGGCAATATTGCCACCGGCAGCGTCGTCATCGCCGCCTCGGGCACCCTCGATCCGGCCGGCAACAACAGCCTGAACGCCAACCTGCTCGGCACATCGGGACCTGTCGATTTTCGCTGGCCGCTCGCCGAAGGCGAGGCGCGCTTCCTGATATCAGGTCTCAACCTGGCGCTGACGGGCGATGCCCAGGCGGCCCGACTGAATGTCAGCGGCTCGCTCGACACCGCGACCCTGCCGCAGGCCGATATAGGCAATGTCAAGCTGACGGCAAAGAGCGACGCCTTCAATCTCGCCGCCCGTTCCGGCAGCGTCCAGCTGCGCCTCGTTGCCGGCGACATGACATTTGCGGAGCCGAACCTCAATCGCGCCGTCCAGGGCCCGGTCACGATCGCCTCGCCGCTGCAGATCACGCCCGGCAGCATCGGCTTCAACGGCACCACCGTCGAAAGCGCCAATATCAACGGCAGCCTCAACGGTTCCTACCGGCTGGCCGACCAGGCGCTGACGGGCAACGTCAAGCTCGCCGTCGCTCCGGCAGCCCTGCCGGCTGCGGTCTCGGGCAGGTTCGACGGACCGATCACGCTCGAAAGCCAGCTGGTCGGCACCATCCCGTCGAAACTCGCACTGTCCAACCTCGTCTTGAGCTCCGGCACGCTGGAGGCCGCCGGCAACGTCGCGCTCGACGGCTCGAAGGTGAATGCCGATCTTTCCGGCCGGCTGCCCGACATCGGCAAACTCATGACAGGCGCCCGCGGCGGGGTGGGTTATGCGTTGAGAGTGGGCGGCGAGCTGCCGGCGATCTCGGTGACGGCCAATCTCAAGGCCCCCAGCCTTGAAATGGCCGACCGTACGCTCGGCAATCTCAATATCGACCTGTCGGGTCTTGCCGATCCCAAAGCACCGCAAGGCAAGGTGGCCGCCACCGGCACGATCGACGGCCAGCCGATAAGCATCAATGGCGACATAAGCTCTGCGGACGGCAGGATGCGTATTCCGGCGCTGACCGCCGATATCGGCGGCAACCGGCTGACCGGCAATCTGGAATTCTCGCCCGCCTTGGAGCCGACGGGTGCGCTCACCTTCGATTTCCCCAATATCGGCCTGCTGGCGGCACTCGGCGGACAAAAGGCCGAGGGCGATCTCAAAGGGTCGCTCGGCGTCGCAAGCGATGGCGGCAAGATCGCGCTCAAGCTGCGTGCATCAGGCGCTTCGATCCGCCGCGATACGCTTGCTATCGTCAAGCCGGATATCGACGTCACGGTCAGCGATCTCTCCACTCTCGCGGCAAACGGCACTGTTAAGGCTGAGGAACTGAATGCGGGAGCAAACAAGCTTGCCGGCCTTGCGCTCGGTTTTACGAGACAGCAGAACCAGACCGACTTCGATCTCAATGCCGCCTATGACGGCAATCCGGTGCTGGCCGCCGGCAATATCGAGATGGCGGGCGGCGCGATCGACCTCAACCTCGATCGTTTCTCGGCAAGCCCGCGCAATATCCCGGTCGAACTCGCGGCACCGACGCAGGTCAAAATCGCTGGCGGCACCGCCAGCCTGACCGGGCTGACGCTGAAAACCGGCACCGGCTCGGTAAGCGTCACCGGATCGGCCGGCGAGACGCTGAAGCTTGATGCCGACATTCACGAACTGCCGGCAGCACTCGCCAACGGTTTCGTGCCGAACCTTTCGGCCGGCGGCACGATCTCCGGAAAGATTGCCGTGACCGGAACACCGGCCGCACCCGTCGCCGACTTCAAGCTCGACTGGAAGGATGCGACGACCGGCCAGACCAAGGGAGCCGGGCTGGCGCCGCTCGGCATCACCGCCGGCGGCAAATTCGCCGATAATAAGCTTGCTTTCGACACGACGATCAGCGGCGGTGACGGCCTGGCCCTCAGGGCCGCCGGCAATGTGGTACTCGCTGACCCGAAAGCGCCCGTGCTTGATATCAACGCCAATATCCTCAACCTGCCCGCCCGCATCGCCAATGGTTTCGTTCCCGATCTTGCCGCCGAAGGCGTTATAACCGGCAAACTCTCGGCGACTGGCCCCCTCTCCGCGCCGATCGCCGATTTCGATCTCGATTGGAAAAGTGCTGCGACCAGCCACACGAAACGGGCCGGCCTTGCTGATCTCGCGGTGAAGGCATCCGGTAAATTCGCCGACAGCAAGCTCGATTTCGACACGGCGATATCGGGCGCCGACCGCCTCTCGCTGAAGGCAAACGGCAATGTCGCCGTCACCGGCACGACGGTCAACAACGTCAAGGTCGACGCAACGCTCAGCAATATCCCGGCGGGCATCGCAAACAGCTTCGTCGCCGATCTCGCCGCCGAAGGCGCGATCTCCGGAACGGTCTCGGCCGCAGGCTCGCTTGCCACTCCGACCGCCAATTTCGACCTTGCTTGGAAAGGTGCTGCGACCAGCCACACGAAGCGTGCCGGGCTTGCCGCTCTCGGCCTGGCCGCATCGGGAAAATTTGCCGACAACAAGCTCGAGTTCACCGCGGCGGCCAGCGGCGGCGAAGGCCTCTCGCTGAAGAGCACCGGCAATGTCGCCCTCGCCGGCACGACGGTCGAAAACATCAAGGTCGATGCCGAGATCGCCAGGATTCCGGCCAGCCTCGCAAATGCCTTCGTCCCGGATCTGGCGGCCGGCGGCACGATATCGGGCACGCTGTCGGCCGCCGGCACCCCCGCCGCACCGAATGCCGACTTCAAGCTCGCCTGGACCGATGCCGCGACCAGCCACACCAGAAGCACCCGCCTCTCGGGACTGGCGCTTGCCGCGTCGGGTCATTTCGCCGACAACCGGCTCGATTTCGATGCCGATCTTGGTGGCAAGGACGGCCTCTCGCTGAAAGCCAAGGGCAATGTCGCCACATCGGGCACGTCGGTCCGCAACCTTGACGTCAAGGCCGATCTTGCCAACCTGCCGGCAGCCTTGGCCAACGGCTTCGTCCCCGGTCTTGCCGCCGAGGGTACGGTATCGGGAACGGCATCGGCCTCCGGCGCCCTGCCCAAACCCGCCGTCGATTTCAAGCTCGATTGGAAAAACGCCGCAACCGCTCAGACCAAAAGCAGCGGCCTTTCCGGCCTGAGTGCGACGGCATCCGGAAAATACGCCAATGACAGGGTCGACTTCGATGCCAACCTTGCCGGCAAGGACGGGGTGCTGGCCAAGGCGACCGGCGGCGTCACCATCGCCGGAACGGCCATCCGCGATCTTTCGATCAATGCCGATATTCCCGCCCTTCCGGCCAATATCGCCAATGCCTTCGTGCCCGGCCTCGGTGCCGAAGGCACAGTTTCGGCCAACGCCGTCACGTCGGGAACGCCTGAAAAACCGATCGTCGATTTCAAGCTGGACTGGAAGGATGCCGCAACCAGCCACACCAAGGCTGCCGGCCTCTCCCGCCTGGCACTGGCGGCGACGGGAAAATACGCCGGTGACCGGCTCGATTTCGATGCCGATCTCAGCGGCAGCGGCGGCATTGCGCTGAAAGCCGCCGGCAATCTTTCGATCGCCGGCACCTCGATCCGCGCGGTCGATGTCACGGCGAATGCCACCAATGTCCCGGCCGGCATCGCCAACGGCTTTGTGCCCGGTCTAGGCGCCGAAGGTGCGGTCACCGCGACCGCAAAGGCCGCCGGCGCGCTATCGGCGCCCTCGGTCGATTTCAAGGTCGACTGGAAGAACGCAGCGACGAGCCAGACAAAAGGCGCCGGCCTTTCGCCGTTCACCATCGGCGCATCAGGCAAACTTGCCGGCGACCGGCTGACGATCGACACCAGCCTTGCCGGCGACGCCGGCATGTCGCTGAAGGGCGGCGGCAGCGTCGTGATCACAGGCAATCGCGCCCTCGACATGCGCTTCAACGGCAATCTGCCTTTCGCCGTGCTCGGCGCACCACTGGCGCAGCAGGGCCTCGTCGCCGACGGCGTCGCCACCGTCAACCTGCAGATCGGCGGAACGGCCGCGGCACCTGTTATCAACGGCACCGTCTCGACATCAGGCGCAAAGCTCGTCGACGTCCGGCGCAATCTCGCCGTCAACGATCTCGCGGCAACCGTGAGCTTCAACGGCAGCCAAGCCGTGATCTCGCGCCTCAGCGGCAACCTTGGCGGCGGCGGCACGATTTCGGCAAGCGGCACCATCGGCATACAGCCGGCCGGCGGTTTTCCCGCCGATCTTTCGATCAAGCTGGATAAGGCGGTCTATGTCGATGGAACCCTCGTCGTCTCCACCGTCAACGGCACGCTCGGCCTGCGCGGGCCGATCATGAATTCGACGCTGAGCGGCAAGCTTCGGCTGGACAAGACCTCGATCACCGTCCCGGAAAAATTGCCGACCTCGCTCAGGGAAATCGACATCCGCCATAAGAATGCGCCGCGCGCGGTGCTGGCGCAGCTGCGCGACGACGGCGAGCAGAAACCCGCCGAGAAATCCTCCACGATCACCCTCGATCTGGAAATCGACGCCCCCTCGCATATCTTCGCACGCGGCCGCGGCATCGATGCCGAGCTTGGCGGCAAGGTGACGATCCGCGGAACGGCGGCGGCGCCGATCGTCACCGGCGGTTTCACCATGCGCCGCGGCCGGCTGACCATTCTCAACCGCCGCCTGGATTTCACCGACAAGAGCCGGATCACCTTTGCCGGCGACCTGACGCCGGCGCTCGATATGGAAGCGACCTCGACCTCCGGCTCGACGACGCTGACCGTCGATGTCGCGGGCCTTGCCACTGACCCGGCAATCACCTTTTCCTCCTCGCCGCAGCTGCCGCAGGACGAGGTGCTGGCGCAGCTGATCTTCGGCCAGTCGATGTCGAAACTCTCGCCGGTGCAAATCGCCCAGCTGGCCGACGCCGTCAGCCAGCTGGCCGGCAACCGCTCGACCTCGCTATTCGAAGGCCTGCGCAATCAGCTCGGCGTCGACGATCTCGACATCAGCACCGATTCCAAGGGCCAGACCAGCGTCAGCGTCGGCCGCTATCTCAACGACCGCACCTATTTCGAATTGCAGCAGGGCGGCGCGGCCGGCGCCAAGGCGATCATCAACCTCGACGTCGGCCGCGGCGTCAAACTGCGCGGTGCTGCCGGCGGCAATGGTGCCGGCGAAGCGGGTATTGTCTACGAACGGGAATATTGAGCCGGCTTATCGTCTGCGGCTGCCCCTCACCCTAACCCTCTCCCCGTAAACGGGGCGAGGGGACGTGCCATGCGAAAGGTAGGAGAAGAGACGGGAGGTTGCGGCTATTCCACCTTCGCCCCGCGTGCGGGGCGAAGGTGCCGGCAGGCGGATGAGGCGCCGGCTTCGCCGATTTCCTAGGCGGGTGTCGCGTTGCTAAAAACCCGTCTTGCTCGTCTTCAGCAGAATATTGCTCTCCGTCGAATTGATCCCGTTGATCAGCCGGATGCGGCGCAGCGTTTCGTCGAAGGCCGCAAGATCGCGATCCTCGAGTTCGGCGACGAAATCCCATTTGCCGTTGGTGCTATGAAGGGCGCGCACCTGCGGCAGGCCGCGCAGCTGGTCGGCCACCCGGTCGGCGAGTTTGCCGAGCACCTCGATCATGACGATGGCGCGCACGCCGGCCGACCGCGTCTCATGACCGGTGCGGATGGTGAAGCCGACGATGGTGCCGGCGGCGACCAGCCGGTCGATCCGCGCGGCAACCGTTGCCCGCGAGGCGCCCGTCATCGCCGCGAGCGAGGAGACGGAAATCCGGGCATTATGGCGAAGGGCACTCAGAAGCTCGGTATCGAGATCGTCCACGCTGATCACTTTGTCAAATTAGGTTTATCATTTTGCGCAATCATAATCCATTTCTGACACTTTTCCATCTTTTTGCCGTCAGCCCTTTATCCCACTATCGGCCGAAACAGGCCTAACCGCGGAGCCCTCGAATGAATGCCCAATCGCGATCTGTCACCCTCATCGGCGCACCGCTGGAAGAAGGCTCCGGCCGCAGGGGCGCTGCCATGGGACCCGCGGCGCTGCGTATCGCCGGCGTCGACCAGACGCTGATCGAGCTCGGCCATGACGTCGCCGATCTCGGCGATCTCAGGATCGTGCCGGCGATGGACCTGCCGAATCATCCGAAGGCTCATAATCTCCGAATCGTCGGCGCCTTCACCCGTGCGCTCGAAAGCAGCGTCTACGACGTCGCCGCTTCCGGCCGTTTCCCGCTGATTCTCGGCGGCGACCACAGCCTGTCCATGGGCAGCGTCTCCGGCATGGCGCGATATGCCGCCGGCAAAGGCCGGCCGCTTTTCGTGCTCTGGCTCGATGCCCATGCCGATTTCAACTCTCCCGCCACCTCGCCCTCCGGCAATATCCACGGCATGCCCGTCGCCTTCTTCTGCGGCGAGGCGGAGTTTGCCGAGATTCTGCCGAAAGACCGTCCCTTCGTCGACCCGAAACATGTCTTTCAAGTCGGCATCCGTTCGGTCGATGCGCGTGAGCGCGAGGAAATCCACGAACACGGCGTCAACGTCTTCGATATGCGGGCGATCGACGAGCAGGGCATCGGCGCCATCATGCGTGAGATCCTCGAGGCCGTCGCCAAGGCCAACGGCCTGCTGCATGTCAGCCTTGATCTTGATTTCCTCGATCCCGACATTGCGCCGGGCGTCGGCACCACGGTACCCGGCGGCGCAACCTTCCGCGAGGCGCATCTGGTGATGGAAATGCTGTCCGACAGCGGCCTCGTTTCGTCGCTCGATCTCGTCGAACTCAATCCGTTTCTCGACGATCGCGGCAAGAGCGCCCGCGTCCTGGTGGAGTTGACGGCAAGCCTCTTCGGCCGCCGCATCTTCGATCGCCCAACCCGCGCCGCATAAAGGCACGCGCTGCAAAAGAGGGAAGAACCATGACCACCTCGGAAAAACTGATCGCCACCGAACAGCGGCTCGGCGCCAACAACTACAAGCCGCTCGACGTGGTGCTGACGCGTGGCGAAGGTGTTCATGTCTGGGATACCGACGGCAATCGTTATCTCGATTGCCTCTCGGCCTATTCGGCCGTCAACCAGGGCCATTGTCATCCGAGGATTCTTGCCGCCATGGTCGAGCAGGCGGGCAGGCTGACGCTCACCTCCCGCGCCTTCCGCAACGACCAGCTCGCCTATCTCTATGAAGAGCTTGCGGCGCTGACCGGCTCGCATAAGATCCTGCCGATGAACTCAGGCGCCGAAGCCGTGGAGACCGCCATCAAGGCGGTGCGCAAATGGGGATACGAGGTCAAGGGCGTGCCGGAAGGCCAAGCGGAGATCATCGTCTGCGCCGATAATTTCCATGGCCGGACGCTGAGCATCATCAGTTTCTCCACCGATCCCGACGCCCGCACCGGCTTCGGCCCCTACACGCCGGGCTTTCGAACCATTCCCTTCGGTGATGCTGAAGCGTTCGAGGCGGCCATCAACGGCAATACGGTCGCCGCGCTGATCGAGCCGATCCAGGGCGAAGCCGGCGTCATCATCCCGCCGGCCGGTTATTTTACCCGCATCCGCGAGCTTTGCACTGATAACAACGTCACCCTCATCCTCGACGAGATCCAGACCGGTCTCGGCCGCACCGGCAAGCTGCTGGCGGAGGAACATGAAGGCATCGAGGCCGATGTGACGCTGATCGGCAAGGCGCTGTCCGGCGGCTTCTATCCGGTGTCCGCCGTGTTATCGAATTCCGAGGTACTGGGGGTACTGAAGCCCGGCCAGCACGGCTCTACCTTCGGCGGCAACCCGCTTGCCTGCGCGGTGGCGCGCACCGCGCTGAAGGTGCTGACGGAAGAGGGCATGATCGAGAACGCCGCTGCTATGGGCGACTATTTTCTCGAAGGCCTGAGGTCGATCCGCTCGAACATCGTCAGGGACGTGCGCGGCCGCGGCCTGATGATGGCGATCGAGCTGGAGCCCGAAGCCGGCGGCGCGCGGCAATATTGCCATGCGCTGAAGGAACGCGGCCTGCTCGCCAAGGATACGCACGACCATACGATTCGCCTCGCCCCACCACTGGTCATCACCAGGGAACAGGTGGATTGGGCGGTCTCGCAGATCGAAAAGACCATAGGCTGACGTAAATAGGGGCTGAAAACCTTCGCAATCCCGCTCCCGATTTAGATTTGGGCAACACTCTTTCGCTAATGTCGTCGTAACCGTAACGATGCTGGGCCGAGCGCAAAGCCATCGCGTGGTGTGAAGGCAAAGCTCGTCCGCGCCAATGGTGGCGCGCCCGCTTCTGCCCTGGCTTACGACAGTTGGGAAGAATTCTATGACCACGATCAATTCCACTAGCTTCAGCGGCGATACGCTCGAGATCATTGCCTTCCGCCTGCATGATCAGGAATTCTGCGTCAAGACCACGACCATCCGCGAAATTCGCGGCTGGGCGCCGTCGACGCCGATCCCGCATGCGCCGGCCGATGTCATCGGCGTCATGAACCTGCGCGGCTCGGTGATCCCGATCATCGATCTTGCCTATAAGCTCGGCATGAAGAGCACCGTCGCCAACGAACGCAGCGCCATTGTCGTCGCCGAAGTTCACAGCATGGTCATCGGCATGCTCGTCGACCGCGTCTCGGATATTCTCACCATCTCCTCCAGCCAGGTCCAGCCGGTGCCCGAAGTGACAGCCTCCTTCGACCGCGCCTATTGCGAAGGCATCATCGCTTCGGAAAATGGCATGATCTGCTTCCTGAACCTCGCCAAGATGTTCAAGGAAAACGAGACAGATGAACTGGCGGCCTGATCGCCATCAAGACAATTTGAAGAGTTAGACCGTCCGTCCCGGGCGGTTTTTTTGCGCGTCTCAGGTAAATCGCCGCGTTCATCCGCATCACATCATATTATTAGCAATAGCTTTTATACGCTAAATTAACCACGCTCCCTCAGTATGGTCGAGAAGCATACGGATGATAAGTCTCCGGTACAGAGGAGTGATAACCGGAGACCGGTTGTCCCCTGCACCGGCATACCTCGCCAGCCCCTTCGCTTCTCCAGCCGAAACAGCGCAAGCTGTGCATCTCAAAGGGACAAGAATGTTTGGTCTAGCCTCCGATTCGAATTACATTCTTGACGCCATCTCCAAGTCGCAGGCGATCATCGAATTCGATCTCAACGGCAATATTCTCACGGCGAACGAGAATTTCTGCAAGGCGCTTGGTTATCGCCTCAACGAGATCGTCGGCAAGCACCACAGCATGTTCTGCGAGCCGGCCTATGCGGCGACGCCCGAATATCGCGCCTTCTGGGCGCGGCTCGGACACGGCGAATATGACGCCGGCGCCTATAAGCGCTTCGCCAAAGGCAACAGGGAAATATGGATCCAGGCGTCCTATAATCCCGTTTCCAAAGGCGGAAAGCCGTTCAAGGTGGTGAAATTCGCCGCCGACATCACAGCCGCGAAGAAGCAGGCGGTCGAGGATTCCGGTAAGCTTGAGGCGATCTCGCGCTCGCAGGCGGTGATCGAATTTACCCCAAAGGGCGAGATCCTGACCGCGAACGAGAATTTCTGCCAGGCCATGGGATATTCGCTGGCCGAAATCGCCGGCAAACATCACAGCATGTTCTGCGACCCGGCCCACACCCGCACCGAGGAATACAGCAGCTTCTGGCAGCGTCTTGGCAATGGCGAATTCATTGCCAACGAATTCGTCCGCTTCGGCAAAGGTGGCCGCGAAATCTGGATCCAGGCGGCTTATAATCCGATCGTCGATGCCGACGGCAAAGTCTACAAAGTCGTGAAGTTCGCAACCGACGTCACCCAGCGGATGAGCGCGATTTCCCAGCTCGGCGGCGCGCTGCGCCAGCTTTCCGAAGGTGATCTGACGAGGACGGTGGACACGCCCTTCGTCCCCTCGATGGAGCAGTTGCGCCACGATTTCAACACCGCGGTCAAAGGTCTTGCCGATACGATGAAGACGATCGGCGAGAATGCCATTGCGATCGCCGCCGGTTCGAGCCAGATCGGCACATCGGCGGATTCCTTTTCCAAGCGGACGGAACAGCAAGCCGCATCGATCGAGGAGACCGCAGCCGCGCTGGAGGAAATCACTACCACCGTCAACGATTCCAGTAGCCGCGCCGATGAGGCGGGACGCCTTGTCGCCGTGACCAAGCAGGGCGCAGAGCAGTCGGGCGTGGTGGTTCGCAACGCCGTCGCCGCCATGGACCAGATCGAGCAGTCCTCGCGCGAAATCACCAATATCATCGGTGTCATCGACGATATCGCTTTCCAGACCAATCTCCTGGCGCTGAATGCCGGCGTCGAAGCCGCCCGCGCCGGCGAAGCCGGCAAGGGCTTTGCGGTGGTAGCCCAGGAAGTCCGCGAACTCGCCCAGCGCTCCGCCAAGGCGGCCAAGGAGATCAAGGCGCTGATCAATACGTCGAGCGACCTCGTCAAGAACGGTGTCGGCCTCGTCGGCCAGACCGGTAAGGCGCTCGAGGAGATCGTCACCCAGGTCGGCGATATCAACGGCAACGTCGTTGCCATCGTCGAAGTCTCACGGGAACAGGCAACCGGGCTCAAGGAAATCAACCAGGCGGTCAATTCGCTCGACCAGGCAACCCAGCAGAATGCCGCCATGGTCGAGGAGAGCACCGCCGCCAGCCACAGCCTGGCAAAGGAAGCCGAAACGCTGCGGGTCCTGCTGGCACGATTCCGCCTGCCCGGTCAGACCCGGACCCAGGCCGGGCCTCAGACCGCCGGCAGGCTGGAAGCACGACAGACAGGCTCGCCGGCGCTGCATCTCGTTTCCCGTCTCGCCAAAGCGCACGGCGCTGCCGCTGCAACGGCGCAGAGCTGGGAAGAGTTCTGAGCCACGCCCCATAGCTCGCGATTGTTTCTGCGTAGAGCGAGGAAGAAGCGCGCCGCATGAGGCCCATGCGGCGCGCTTTGTTATCTTACCCGAACAGCGCGAAGGTCGCCTTCAGCGTTACCCAGACACCCCAGAGCAGCGGAATGCCGACGACGGCCCAGGCAAGCACCGCCTTGGCGTCCAGTCCGCCTGTACCAATGCCGAAGGAACCCGTCGGCCCGGCATTAACGGCCGCCGACTTCGCCTGCAGCGCAGCGACCTCACCATCGGACATGAACCATTTATCCGAAAGCGGCCTGATCAGTGAATTGGCAACAAGGCCGAGGGCCAGCATGCCGGCGAGGATGTACATCGTGCCGGTATAGAGGCTCGGACCGGGAGCAACACCGGCGGCGATCTGCGCCTCGCGGATATAGTTGACGACGACGGGACCGACGATGCCAGCCGTTGCCCAGGCCGTCAGCAGCCGTCCGTGGATGGCGCCGACAAACTGGGTCCCGAAAATATCGGCGAGATAGGCTGGGATCGTCGAAAAACCGCCGCCATACATCGACAGAATGACGCCGAAGGCGAGAACGAACAGCGCCTTATTGCCCATGCCGGCAAGGCTGGGCGCCAGCGCATAAAGCGCGATGCCGATGATGAAGAAGCAGTAATAGGTGTTCTTGCGGCCGATCTTGTCGGAGAGTGACGCCCAGAAGAACCGCCCGCCGATATTGAAGAGCGACAGCAGGCCGGCAAAACCGGCGGCAATCGTCGCGATCGACGCCTTCTGGCCGGCGTCGAGCTGGGCGAAACCGACATCCGGCAGGCCGATCAGCGAGCCGGCGAAGATTTCCTGCAGCATCGGCGAGGCCATGCCGATAACCCCGATGCCGGCCGAGACGTTGAGGCAAAGCACCGCCCAGATCAGCCAGAACTGCTTGGTCTTGTGGGCATCGCGCAGGTGCACATGCCTGGTGGTGATCATCGTGCTCTTGGCCGCAGGCGGCGTCCAACCTTCCGGCCGCCAGCCGGCCGGCGGAATGCGATAGCCGAAGGCGCCGCCCATCATGAAGACGAAATAGATCGCCGCCATGGCGATGAAGGTCTGCCAGACGCCGATCGACGTCTCGGTCTTGAAGGCATTCATCAGCAGGTTGGCAAGCGGAGCGCCGATCATCGCGCCGCCGCCGAAGCCCATGATCGCCATGCCGGTCGCCATGCCGCGCCGGTCGGGAAACCATTTGATCAGCGTCGAGACCGGTGAGATGTAACCGAGTCCGAGACCGATGCCGCCGATCACGCCGGCGCCGAGCCACATCAGCCAGAGCTGATGGGTGATAACACCAATGGCGGCAAGCATGATGCCGCCGCACCAGCAGCAGGCGGAAACGACGCCCGCCTTGCGTGGGCCGGCCCGCTCGAGCCAGCCGCCCCAGATGGCGGCGGACGACCCAAGCAGGACGAAGAACAGCGTATAGATCCAGCCGAGGTCGGCAACGCGCCAGTCGCATGTGGTGGTAAACAGCGCCGAGGCGAGCGTCAGATCGGGGCAAGCGGTCGGGCCGGTGATCCCGAGCGACTTGGACAGCGGCAGCCAAAAGACGCTGAAACCATAAGCCATGCCGATGCAGAGATGGATGGCGAGCGCGGCCGGTGGTACCAGCCACCTGTTGAAACCGGGTCTTGCGACGATCCTTTCACGATCGAGCAGGCCCGAGCCCGCCACCGCTCCGTCCGTACGTGTTTCCGCCGAAGTCATGAACAACTCCTCCTTGTTTCAGACCTTGCTGTGATTGGAGCGCTGCCGTCTTTTCAGGAGCGCAAAGGACGCTGTAACACTTTAAATTTCCGCTTTGTCTGTATTTAAATCGATTTAAATTCCAGCGATGGCATAGGCGCAGGCAGCCGTGCTGCTGCCCCTGCGGCATGCGACTTCGGATTACCGGATCTGCTGTGCTTCCGCCTCCGGTTTGCGGATCATCGGAGCGGCCTGCAGCACGAGGGCATCCAGGCCGTTTTCCTCCTTTTCGAGAATTTCGAACAATTGCCGCCGCATGCGCGGCTCCCAGAATTTGTTGATATGATTGGCGACCCCCTCGACCGCCTCGCTTGCCGGCTGGCTCTTGAAGAAGGTGGCGATCTGGTTTGCCATATAAACGAGCTTGGTCTTGGTATCATGCGACATCGGCGATGCTTCCGGGCGAGATGCGGTGCGGGTGGGTGAAAATCTCGAAATCTTCGCCGCGCACCAGCGCGACGAGGGTCATGCCGGCCGTTTCGGCCGTGCGGATGGCAAGAGCGGTCGGCGCTGAAATGGCGATCAGCACGGGACTGCCGAGGATCGCCGCCTTCTGGACCATCTCGACCGAGAGCCGGCTGGTCACGGCGACGGCGCCGTCCCCGCCTCTTTCGCCAAGGCCGATGACGGCGCCGCAAAGCTTGTCCAGCGCATTATGCCGGCCGACATCTTCGCGCACCGCAACCAGTCCCTGGCCGGGAATATAGAAGCCGGCGCCATGCACCGCCCGCGTCTCCCGATGCAGCGGCTGCGCTTCGTTCAGCAGCGAAACGGCGCGGACGATATCGGCATGCGACAGCGCCAGCGGCGAGGCGGAGACATCGGGCACCGGCCGCACCGCCTGCTCGATCGATTCGATGCCGCAGAGCCCGCAACCGACCGGCCCCGCCATGCTGCGGCGGCGTGCCCGCAGCCGATCGGCGACGTCGTCGACCAGGCTCACCTGCACATCGATCCCCTGCTCGCCCGCGACGACCTCGATGCCGGATATCTCCGCCCGCTTCGCGATGATCCCTTCGGTCAGGCTGAAGCCGACGGCAAAATCCTCAAGATCGGCGGGCGTTGCCATCATCACCGCATGCGAGCTGCCGCCATAGGAAAAGGCAACCGGCACTTCTTCCGGCACGATGCGAGAGCCGGTCTGTATGATGCCGTTGCGGCGGGCGGTTTCGGGAGCATGGGCGGTGGTGGAGAAATCTACCATGCGGCGACAGGATGAAAGACACCCTCCTCCGCAGTGCGGTCTATATGGAGGAGAACGTCGGCGGCCTGCGCCCCCTTCTCCCCAGCGGGGAGAAGTGCCGAGCAAGGCGAGGCGATGAGGGGAGCGAGCGACGACAGGAGCGAGCGCACCGAGCGCAGGCGAGGGGCAGCACCGTTTGGCGCACAGGCCCCCTCATCCGCCCTTCGGGCACCTTCTCCCCGCTGGGGAGAAGGGGAAGCCTCGCCGACGCCAGCCCCCTCCCCCATCGTCACTCCGCTGCCTCGAGCTTGCCGGCGATGCGGCGCGATTGCCGTGCCTGCTCGTCATATTCCATCTGCCAGTCGCTGGGCCCGTTGGAGGGCGAGACCTGCACCGCCGTGACCTTATACTCAGGGCAATTCGTCGCCCAGTCCGAAAAGTCGGTGGTGATGACATTCGCCTGCGTATTGGGGTGATGGAAGGTCGTGTAGACGACACCCGGCGCCACACGATCGGTGATCAGCGCCCGGAGCGTCGTGTCGCCGGAGCGGCTGCCGAGCTTCACCCAGTCGCCGTCGCGAACGCCGCGCTGCTCGGCATCGTGCGGATGGATTTCCAGCCGGTCTTCCGCATGCCAGACGACATTCTCGGTCCGCCGCGTCTGCGCCCCGACATTGTACTGGCTGAGGATCCGGCCGGTGGTAAGCAGCAGCGGAAAGCGCGGACCGGTGCGTTCGTCGGTCGCTACGTATTCGGTGCGGATGAACTTGCCCTTACCGCGCACGAAGCCGTTGACATGCATGATCGGCGAGCCGAGCGGGTTCTTCTCGTTGCAGGGCCACTGCACCGAGCCCATCTTGTCGAGATAGTCGTAGCTTACAAGCGCGAAACTCGGCGTCGTCGCGGCGATCTCGTCCATGATCTCCGACGGGTGGCTGTAATTCCAGTCGAGCCCCATCGCCTGGGCAAGCTTCTGCGTCACTTCCCAGTCGCCATAACCGTTGCGCGGCGTCATCACCTTGCGCACGCGGTTGATGCGGCGCTCGGCATTGGTGAAGGTGCCGTCCTTCTCCAGGAAGGTCGAGCCCGGCAGGAAGACATGGGCGTAATTGGCGGTCTCGTTGAGGAACAAGTCCTGCACGACGACACATTCCATCGCGGCAAGGCCTGCCGCGACATGTTTCGTATCCGGATCGGACTGGAGAATATCCTCGCCCTGGACATAGAGGCCTTTGAAGGAACCGTCGACCGCCGCATCCAGCATGTTCGGAATGCGCAGGCCCGGCTCGTTGTTGATCTTCACGCCCCAGAGCTTTTCGAAGATATCGCGCGTCGCATCATCGGAAATGTGCCGGTAGCCCGGCAGTTCGTGCGGGAAGGAGCCCATGTCGCAGGAGCCCTGCACGTTGTTCTGGCCGCGCAGCGGGTTCACGCCGACGCCCGGACGGCCGATATTGCCGGTCGCCATCGCAAGATTGGCGATCGCGATGACGGTGGTCGAACCCTGGCTATGTTCGGTGACACCGAGACCGTAATAGATCGCGCCGTTGCCGCCCTTGGCATAGAGCCGTGCCGCACCGCGCAGATCCGCCGCCGGCACGCCGGTGAAGATCTCGGTCTGTTCGGGGCTGTGCGCCGGTTCGGCGACGAAACCAGCCCAATCCTCGAATTCCGACCAGTCGCAGCGCTCGCGGATGAAGCGCTCGTCATAGAGCCCTTCGGTGACGATCACATGCGCCAGCGCCGTCATGACGGCGACATTGGTGCCGGGCTTCAGCGGCAGGTGATAGGAGGCCTCGACATGCGGCGACCGGACGATATCGGTGCGGCGCGGATCGATGACGATGAGCTTGGCGCCCTGGCGCAGCCGCTTCTTCAGCCGCGAGCCGAATACCGGATGCCCGTCGGTCGGGTTGGCGCCGATGATGACGACGACATCGGACTGCTCGACGCTGTCGAAATTCTGCGTGCCGGCCGACGTGCCGAATGTCTGGCCGAGGCCGTAGCCGGTCGGCGAATGGCAGACGCGGGCGCAGGTATCGACATTGTTGTTGCCGAAGCCGGCCCGGACCAGCTTCTGCACGAGGTAGGTTTCCTCATTGGTGCAGCGCGACGAGGTGATGCCGCCGACTGCGTCGCGGCCATATTGATACTGGATGCGGCGAAACTCCGACGCCACATGCGCGAAGGCCTCGTCCCAGCTCACCTCCCGCCAGGGATCGCTGATCTTTTCGCGGATCATCGGGTTGAGGATACGGTCCTTATGGGTGGAATAGCCGTAAGCGAAACGGCCCTTGACGCAGGAATGGCCGCGATTGGCCTGGCCGTCCTTCCACGGCACCATGCGCACCAATTCCTCGCCGCGCATTTCCGCCTTGAAGGAACAGCCGACGCCGCAATAGGCGCAGGTGGTGATGGCCGAATGTTCGGGCTGGCCGATCTCGATCACCGACTTTTCCGTCAGCGTCGCCGTCGGGCAGGCCTGGACGCAGGCGCCGCAGGAGACACATTCGGAATCGATGAAGGCTTCATGTGCACCCGAGGAAACCTTGGAGCCGAAACCGCGCCCCTCGATCGTCAGCGCGAAGGTGCCCTGCACCTCCTCGCAGGCGCGCACGCAGCGCGAACAGACGATGCATTTGGAAGGATCGAAGGTGAAATAGGGATTGGACTCGTCTTTCGGCGTCCATTTCAGATTGATCTCGCCATTGTTGCGCGCCCTGACATGGTTGTCGCCGTCATAGCCATAGCGCACGTCGCGCAGGCCGACGGCGCCCGCCATGTCCTGCAATTCGCAATCACCGTTGGCCGCACAGGTCAGACAGTCGAGCGGGTGGTCGGAGATATAAAGCTCCATCACGCCGCGGCGAATATCCTTCAGCCGTCCCGTCTGCGTGTGCACCACCATGTTGGCCGCCACCGGCGTCGTGCAGGAGGCAGGCGTGCCGGCGCGGCCCTCGATCTCGACGAGACAGAGCCGGCAGGAACCGAAGGCATCGATCATGTCGGTGGCGCAGAGCTTCGGCACCTCGATGCCGGCCTCCATCGAAGCGCGCATGATCGAGGTGCCCTCCGGCACGCTGATCTGCTGCCCATCGATGGTGAGCGTCACCATCACCTCGGATGTCGAAGCGGGAGTGCCGTAGTCGATTTCATGGATGAGAGACATGGCTTGCTCCTCCGCTAGATTTCTGTGTCGGTTGTGTCGAGGGATGCCCCTCATCCGCCTGCCGGCACCGCCCGGGGTCGAGCCACGCGTCTCGACCCGTCCTTCGGATCCCCGCAAGCGGGGAGAGGGTTAGGGTGAGGGGCAACTTCGAATAAAAAACCATCACTCAGCCGCCTCCGCGATCGGTGCCGGCGAAAAATCCTCCGGAAAATGCGTCATGGCGCTCATGACGGGGTAGGGCGTGAAACCGCCGAGCGCGCAGAGCGAGCCGAATTTCATCGTATTGCAGAGATCGGTGAGCAGCGCCCGGTTCTTCTCCGGCTCGATGCCATGGGCGATCTTGTCGGCCGTCTCGACGCCGCGCGTCGAGCCGATGCGGCAGGGCGTGCATTTGCCGCAGCTTTCGACGGCGCAGAATTCCATGGCGAAACGCGCCTGCTTCAGCATGTCGGCGGTATCATCGAAGACGACGATACCGGCATGGCCGATCAGCCCGTCCTGGGCGGCGAAGGCTTCGTAATCGAACGGCGTGTCGAACAGCGCCCGCGGGAAATAGGCGCCAAGCGGCCCGCCGACCTGCACGGCCTTGACCGGCCGCCCCGTCGCCGTGCCGCCGCCGATCCTGTCGACGATATCGCCGAGCGAAAGGCCGAAGGCTGTTTCGTAAAGACCGGCATATTTGACATTGCCGGCGATCTGCAGCGGGATGGTGCCGCGCGAGCGGCCCATGCCGAAATCGCGATAGAAGGCCGCCCCCTTCTCCATGATCACAGGCACCGAAGCGAGCGAGATCACATTGTTGATGACGGTCGGACAGTCGAACAGCCCCTTATGCGCCGGCAGCGGCGGCTTGGCGCGCACGACGCCGCGCTTGCCTTCGAGGCTGTTCAGCAGGGCCGTCTCCTCGCCGCAGACATAGGCGCCGGCGCCGGTGCGCACCTCGATATCGAAGGCGCGGCCCGAGCCGAGCACCGACGAGCCGAGTATCCCCGCGTGGCGCGCGATGCCGACAGCCTCGGTCATCGCGGCGATGGCGTGCGGATATTCCGAACGCGTGTAGACGAAGCCCTTCGTGGCGCCGGTGGCGAGGCCTGCGATCGCCATGCCCTCGATCAGCACGAAGGGATCACCCTCCATGATCATTCGGTCGGCAAAGGTGCCGCTGTCGCCCTCGTCGGCATTGCAGACGATATATTTGCGGTCGCCGGCCGCATCGAGAACGGTCTTCCACTTGATGCCTGTGGGGAAACCCGCGCCGCCGCGGCCGCGCAGGCCGGAATCGGTGACTTCCTTGACGACTTCGGCTGATGTCATCGAAACGGCGCGGCGAAGGCCGGCAAGGCCGCCATGCGCCTCGTAATCGGCCAGCGAAAGCGGATCGGTGATGCCGCAGCGGGCAAAGGTCAGGCGGGTCTGTTCCTTCAGGAACGGGAGGTCTTCAACCTCCCCGAGACAGAGTGGGTGATCGCCGCCATCGACGATGCCCGCATCGAACAATGCAGGCACATCCCTCGCCTTCACCGGCCCGTAGCCGATCCGCTTGCCGGCGACCTCGACCTCGACAAGCGGCTCCAGCCAGAACATTCCGCGCGAGCCGTTGCGCACGATCTCGGCATCGAGGCCGCGGGCGGCGATCTCCTGGGCAATCGCCTTTGCCACCTTTTCGGCCCCGAGCGCCAGCGCAGCGGCATCGCGCGGAACATAAATCCTGATGCTCATCGGCGTGCCTCCGCAACGAGTTCGGCCGCCATCTGATCGTCGACCCGGCCATAGACCTCGCCGTCGAGCATCGCCGACGGGGCGCAGGCGCAGAGCCCGAGACAGTAGACCGGCTCCAGCGTCACGCTGCCGTCGAGCGTCGTCTGGTGAAAATCGATGCCGAGCAGCGTCTTGACGCGCTCAGCCACCGCATCGCCGCCCATCGACTGGCAGGCCTCGGCCCGACAGAGCTTCAGCACATGCCGGCCGGCCGGATGGTCGCGGTAATCATGATAGAAGGTCACCACGCCATGCACCTCGGCGCGGGAAAGGTTCAGTTCCTCCGCGATTACAGGCACGGCTTCCTGCGGGATATAGCCGAATTCGTCCTGAACCTCATGCAGAATGGGAAGCAGCGGCCCTTCAAGGAAGCGAAGCTCGGCGATGATGGCACGAGTGCGCGCTGTGATATCGCCTTCGGCGATATGAATGGTCATAAGGCAGCCCTCCCAGCCGCTTGCTCGTTACAGGAATGGCAGACTCCCCCAGCCAATCACCATTCCATAACCAGCATCTCAGGGAAGCCGAGCGCGATCAATAAAGCTATCCTGTGGATCGATAGGTTTTTCCTATCAGAGTTCCTCGTCCCTCACGAGCACCCGCGCTTCGTGCAGCAAAGCCGAGACGAGCGGCGTGAAGGGTTCACGGTAAGGCGCGACAAGCCCGACCAGATGATGCGCTTCCGGCTCGACGATCGGAATCATCCGGATTTCCACTGGAAAACCAAAAGATTTGGCGACATTGCGCGGCATGATGCTCGCCCAGCGTCCGGTTCGAACATGCGAAAACAGCACGATCATCGAATTGGATTCGAGCGTCGGATGCACACTCGCGCCTGCTTCCGTCAGGTGCCGATTGATGATTCGGCGGTTCTGCATGTCGGCGGTCAATAGACAAAGCCGAAGATCGCCGACCTCCTTCCAGGTCACATTGTCGCGATCGGATAGCGGGCTGCCTGCAGCCGTGATCAGATGATAACGCTCGGCATAAAGCGGAACGCTGGTGACACGGCCGAGCGGTTCGTTTTCGAGATAGGTGATGCCGGCATCGATTTCGAGGTTTTCGAGCATGCTCAGTACCTGCAGCGAATTGCGCGAGACGATCGAGAAGGTCACGCCGGGATGCCGTTCCTGAAAGGGCGTGGTGATGCGCGACAGCATGGCAAGCGCCGTCGGGATGGCGGCGAGGCGGATATGGCCGGAAAGGCCGCGGCGGGCGGCGCGCATCTCCTCGCGCATGGTGCGGGCGTCGCCGACGATGCGCCGGGCCCATTCGAGCACGCGCTGCCCTTCCGGCGTCAGCCCCTGAAACCGCGAGCCGCGCTGCACCAGCATGACGCCGAGCTGATCCTCGAGCTGGCGGATGGCGGCCGAAAGCGTCGGCTGCGAAATCCCGCACTCCTCGGCGGCACGGCCGAAATGCTTTTCATTGGCAAGGGCGATGAAGAATTCCAGCTTGTCGATCATCCGGTCTCCCGCGACATTTCGCGTCCGGCCTCATCTTCGACTTAGCAGTAGTGCTCCGCAAGGCGGCGCTAACAGTTTTCCGCAATGGGAAAAAGATCGAACAGCGATTCGAGGAAGGCAAGCACGCTGACATTGCCGATGCTGTAATAAACCAGCCTGCCCTGGCGGCGCGTATTGACCAGGCCTTCGAGCCGCAAACGCGCAAGCTGCTGCGACACCATCGCCTGCTGTATGCCGAGAATATTTTCGATTTCACCGACCGTCCGCTCCTGTTTCGCCAAGATGCAGAGGATCAGAAGTCGGGTGTGATGCGCCAAAGCTTTCAGCAAATCGCTCGCTTCATGGGCTTTTCCAGCGAGTATGTGCAAGTCCTGGCCGGTCATTCCCGGCTCCGGTTTAGGCAACGGCATTCGATATCTCGGAAGGGAGGCGGTGTGGTAGATCAGCACAATAGCATATTCGCACAAGCGAATTGGTCAATAGTGATGAAATGCCAAAAAAGGTCCAAGTAAATCAGCAGATAAGCTGTCCGCCATTGATCTCGATCACCTGGCCGGTAATGTATCCCGAGAGTAAAGGAGCGGCCAGGAACAGATAGGCGGGAGCGCAATCCTCCGCCGTGCCGAGCCGCTGCAGCGGGATGGATTTCCGGGTCTGCTCCAGCTTTTCCCTGGAGGAATAGCGCTCGTGGAAATCCGTCTCGATCGTTCCCGGCGAGACGCAGTTGACGCGGATGCCATCCGGGGCAAGCTCGCGGGCAAGCGCCTTGGAATAGGTCGCGACGAAGGCTTTCGAGGCCGAATAGATCGAGGAGCCGGGGCTGCCGCCGGTCAGCGCCGAGATCGAAACGGTGTTGACGACGGCAGCACCCTCGGCCGCCTTCAATGCCGGCAGCAATGCCCGCGTCAGCGCCACCACCGATGTCTGGTTGAGCCGGACGACCGCCTCGTATTCCGCGTCGGTCAGCGTCGCGGCCGGAAAACGGCCGAGCATGGTGCCGGCATTGTTGACGAGCACATGCACCTTGTCGAAGAAAGCGAGAACATCTTCGGCAAATTGCGCCGCCCCGCCAGCGGCGGAGAAATCGGCATGCAGCAGCAGCGCCCGTCTTTCCGATTCGGCTGTCAGCAGGAAATCCGGCAGGTCCCGCCCCGGCTTGCGCCCGGTGTGAACGATGACCTTCGCGCCGCAATCCAGAAACTGCCGAGCGACTTCGAGGCCGATGCCGCGACCGGCGCCGGTGACGACGACATTGCGATTTTCGAACAGTCTGGGATGAAACACGAAGCCGTCCTCCTCGGTTGCTTCACTTGCCCTTAACATATGAGCACCGCGGCCGAAAGAAAGGCAGGCATCGATCTTTCCGGGGAAAGCCAGGACTAAACAACGGGCTCGTTTTCGGTCTCCAGCAGCCGCGCACCCGGCCCTTGCCTGCCGAGCCGGTCGCAGGGATTGCGCAGCGGACAGCTTTCGATCGACAGGCAGCCGCAGCCGATGCAGCCGGCCAGGCGGTCACGCAGCAGGCTGAGCTGGCCGATTCGCTGGTCGAGATCGTCCTTCCATCGTGCCGACAGCGTCTGCCAATCGGCGGCCGTCGGCGTGCGCCCCTGCGGCAGCGACTGGAACGCCGCCTGAATTTCCGCAAGCGGAATACCGACACGCTGCGCCACCTTGATGATGCCGAGGCGGCGAAGCACGTCGCGCCCGTAGCGCCGCTGGTTGCCGCGGGAGCGGATGCTCGAGATCAAACCCTTGGTCTCGTAGAAATGCAGCGCCGAAACGGCAAGGCCGCTGCGCTCCGCCACCTCGCCGACCGTCAGCAGCCTGCCGGGCTGCGCTGCCGAAATCCGATCCATCGCCTCTTGACCTCAATATTAGTTGAGGTTTTATAACCCCTGTTCCTGCAATCGTAAAGCCGATCGGGCGCGCGCCCTTACGCATGCCGATACCGCCGCCTGAGGCAGCAAGCTGCGGTCCCGTTCCCGGCAGGTACGGGCCCACCGAGGAACACCCGAGCGGGACTTCCGCTCGGGTGTTTCCCTGACATCAGATCCACTCCGACAGGACGGACGGGGTCGCAATTTTGCGGTTGCGGGAAAAAAACCCGGGTGATAGTTTCCGCCGAAATACAGGGGAGCTCCGTATCGCCGGGGCTGAGATGTGAGGCGCAAGCCTCTGGACCCTTCAAAGCTGATCTGGGTAATGCCAGCGGAGCGAGGTTCAGATGTTCTCACGCGCACAAGTGTCATTCTATCCGATATCCGGCAATGTCGCCGGCATCATTCTCGATGCCGTCGAGGCGCTCGATCCCGATCACGACCGGCTGCGCATCGAGACTGAAATCAGACGCTGATGACACTGCCACGACCTCAGGATTCGCGCCTTGCCGCGCTCGGCACTGCCCTGTACCGGGCAATACCCGCCTTGCTCGCGGGCTGCGCCTTTCTGGCGGCATGGGAAGTCTATGTCGATCTCTCCGGCATCAAACCTTCCATCCTGCCGGCGCCTTCGCGCATTCTCATCCAAGGCTGGCTGAACCGCGAGGCGCTGATATCGAACACCTGGCCGACGCTCGGCGCGACGCTCGGCGGTTTCGCGCTGTCGCTTGCCTTCGCCTTCGCCGCTTCGATCCTCATGGATTTCATGCCCTTCATGCGCCGGGCCTTGCTGCCGATCTTCATCGCCAGCCAGACCCTGCCGCTGGTGGCGATCGCGCCGCTTGTCGTCCTCTGGTTCGGTTTCGGCCTGTTGCCGAAGATCCTGCTGGTGGCGCTCGTCACCTTCTTCCCGCTGCTCGTCGCCCTGCTGCAGGGCTATGAATCGACCGACCGCGACATCGCCGAACTCTTGAACTCGATGAAGGCGAGCCGCTGGCGCATCTTCCGCCTGGCACGGCTTCCCTCCGCGCTGCCTTATTTCTTCGCCGGCCTCAGAATTTCGATCACCTATGCCGTCGTCGGGGCGATCTTTGCCGAATATGCCGGCGCCGCCCGCGGCCTCGGCATCTACATCCTCAACGCCAAGAACAATTTCCGTCCCGATCTCGTGCTCGCCGCCGTCGTCGTCAGCGCCGTGCTCACCCTCTGCCTCTTCGGCCTGACGCTCGTGATCCAGCGCCTCCTCATGCCCTGGCAGCCATCCGGGGAGCGGCGCCGATGAGCGATAGAATGGTTGAACTGCGCAATATCGCCAAATCCTTCGACGGCATGAAGGTGCTGGGCGATATCTCGCTCAGCGTCGCAAACGGCGAGTTCGTCTCGATCGTCGGCCCGTCCGGCTCCGGAAAATCGACGGTGCTCCGCTTGCTGACGCAGGCGCTTCGGCCCAATTCCGGCACCGTGCTTTTCAAAGGCACGCCGCTGGAAGAGGCGCCGCACTCCTTCGCCTTCATGCCGCAGCGCGATGCGCTGATGCCTTGGCGCCGGATCATCGACAATGCCGCCCTTGGCCTCGAGGTGCGGGGCATGAGCCGCCGGGCGGCCCGCGCCGCGGTGGCGCCGCTGTTCGAGCGCTTCGGTCTTGCCGGTTTCGAACACCATTATCCCTCCGAACTGTCCGGCGGCATGCGTCAGCGCGCCGCCCTGCTGCGCACCGTCGTCCAGACCCAGGACATGCTGCTGCTCGACGAGCCGTTCGGCGCGCTCGACGCGCTGACGCGCACGCAGATCCAGGAATGGCTGCAGGGCATGTGGACCGAACACCGCTGGACGGCGCTGCTGATCACCCATGATGTCCGCGAGGCGGTGTTCCTCTCCGACCGCATCTACGTGCTTTCGGCCCGACCGGCGCGTATCATCCGCGAATTCCACGTTCCCCTGCCCCGTCCGAGAAGCATTGCCGATCTCGGCTCGCCGGCGGCCCAGGCGATCGAAACCGAAATCCTGCAAACCCTGCTTCATCCGCTGGAACAGGATGATTTCAGGCCTGTCGGCCTAAAATCTGAATCCCGTTCCAATTTAAAGAGTTAGAGCATGATGCCATGAGAAAATCGCTCACACTTTTCAACATCATGCTCTAGAGACCCGAGGAGGTCACCATGCTGCTTCTCACCCGTCGCCAGACGATCTTCGCCGCCATCGCGGCAAGCCTTGCCGGCCGCCCGGCCTTCGCCCAGTCGGCGCCCGCAAAGGCGCGCATCGCCCTCGACTGGACGCCCAACACCAACCATATCGGCATCTATGTCGCCAAGGCGAAGGGCTTCTATGAGGCTGCCGGCCTCGATGTCGAAATTCTTCCCTTTACCGATACCAGCGCCGGAACGCTGGTATCGAACGGCGTCGCCGACTTCGGCATCAGCAGCGAGATCGAGGCCATCACCCAGCGCGCCGCCGGCGGCGACGTGAAGATGGTCTACGGCGTCGTCCAGACCGAAACAGCGCGGCTGATCTTCAAGGGCGGACGCGACGACATCAAGAGCCCCAGGGATCTCGACGGCAAGACCTATGGCGGCTTCGGCGGCACCTGGGAGAGCGCGCTGATCTCGGCGATGATCCGCAACGATGGCGGCAAAGGCGAGGTCAAGACCGTCACGCTCGGCACCTCCGCCTACGAGGCGCTGGACAATGGCTCGATCGATTTCACCCTGGAGATCTATACCTGGGAAGGCGTTGCCGCCGAACTGGAAAACCGGAAAATCAGCCGCTTCCACTATTCCGACTACGGCATTCCCGACGAGCAGACGACGGTCATCGTCTCCAGCGACGCCTATCTCTCGGCCAATCGGGACAATGCCCGCGCTTTCATTCAGGCAACGCTGAAGGGTTATGCCTATTCCGTCGATCATCCCGACGAGGCCTGCGCGCTGCTGATATCCGAAAGCAATGGCGCGCTGATGAACACCGAACTGGTGAAAGCCTCGCAGAAGGCATTGATCGAAGGTCACTTCCTGAAGTCCGAAGCCGGCGTGATCGGCACGCTCGATCCGGCAAAGGCCGATGCCATCGGTGGCTTCCTGCTCGAGAACGGCATTCTGGTCGATGCGAATGGCGCCGCGCTCAAGGAGAAGCCGGACTTTTCCACCTATTATACCAACGATCTCTTGGCCTGAGCCCAGCCCCGGCCTTGCCCGCCGCCGCGTTCCGCGGCAAAGTCACCGGGTAGGGCGAGGGACAGGATGCGACAACAGGGAAGACTGGCCGGAGCGGACTTTCTGCGCGCGACGGCTTGTCTGCTGGTGCTCGCCCACCACCTCGCGCTCCGGCTGGATATGCGCAGAATTCCCGACGAACTGGGAACGGCTGCGCAGATCCTCCGCTTCGGCAATTTCGGCGTTGCCATCTTCTTCGTGCTCAGCGGCTTTCTTCTCGCCCATCCCTTCTGGCGCGCGCTCGACGACGGCCGCGCCATGCCGAGCCTGCGCCATTACGCGATCCGCAGGGCGGCGCGCATCGCGCCGGGCTTCTGGGTGGCCGCAACCGTCAGCTTCACCCTCAGCCTGACGCTGCTTGCCCTGCCGCTGACGCCGGAGCTGACGCTCCGCTACGTCTCCGGGCTGCTGTTCATGAGCCAATGGCATTGGCGCACATTTTTTCCCGTCGAAGCCGACGGCCCGCTCTGGTCGATTCCCTTCGAGGTCACCAGCTATGTGCTGCTGCCGGTCTGCTTTTTCCTGCTGTTTCGTTTGCCCCTGCTCAGGCAGCGTCCGCCGCTTGCCCGCTTCGCCTGGCTTTGCGTCATCGCAGGCGTCCTCCTCGCCCATGTGCTGATCCTCATCGTCTTTCCGCTCGACGACATCGGGCGCGGCTGGCAATACGGCCTCCAGGGCGGGGCGAAGGAGTGGATGCCGCGATATAATCCGATCGGCTTCTTTTCCGTCTTCGCCCTTGGTGCGTTCGCCGCCGGCGTCGAGGTCATGCTCGGAAGACGGCCCTCCTTCTGGTTCGATGCCGCAGCGCTGCTGGCCCTCGCCGTTGCCGGCTACCGCCTAGTCATATCGCCCGGCGGCACCCCTGAAGCCTACGGCTGGCTCGAAATCCCTTATGGCTTTCCGGTCTTTCCGCTGGCGATCGCAACGGCGCTCGTTTCGCTCTGCCATTCGCAACACCTCGGCAGGCTGCTCGACAATGCACCCATCCGCTACATCGCCAAGATCTCCTTCGGCATCTATATCTGGCAGGAGATCATCCTGATATCGATCCAGAGGCTCGAGCCCGGTTCGTTCGGCGCTTCCACGGAAAATGTCGTCACCGGCTGGCTGCAGTCTTGCGGACTGGCGGCAGCGCTCGTCCTTCTCGTCGCCAGCCTCAGCTACCACCTGCTGGAGAAACCGGCGATCGATCTCGGCAACCGCCTGACACCCCACCAACCCAATCGGGCTACTCCTTTTAAAGTATAAATTTCCAGTCATTTCAACTAAGGCGTTAAGGTTAACCGCGAGATACTCCCATTTTTGGCTTCTTTAGGGTTACGGGATTCTTATTTATACCGATGACAAACGGTAGATGAGCATGTATCTGTCTCCCTGTAGTTCAGTATCGCAGCTAAACTTGTGGACCTTGCGTAATGAATGCTTTTACTTCGAAGAAGAATTCACGCTTCGATCCGTCTCAGCGTCAGGACAAAACCAGGACCTTGGTTGTCGCGAACTCCAACATTCGCCAGCCGAACAGCTTTTCGCCTGTCGAAAGAAAGATGGCTATGCGACTGGGCGTAAAGCGGCTGTTCGACATCGTCGCCTCCGTCAGCGCCCTCATCGTGCTGGCGCCGTTTTTTCTGGCGATCGCTCTCTTCATCAAACTCGACGATGGCGGTCCGGTATTTTTCCGCCAGATCCGCTGGGGACTGAACGGCCGGAAGATCATGGTCTTCAAGTTCCGCTCGATGCGGGCCGAAGATTGTGATCCGAGCGGCATTCGGCAGACCGTCAAGGGCGACAGCCGGATGACCGGCATCGGCGCTGTGCTGCGAAGGACCAACATCGACGAGCTGCCGCAGCTTTTCAACGTCCTTATCGGCGAGATGTCGCTGGTCGGTCCGCGCTGCCATGCGATCAATATGCGCGCAGCCGGCAGGCTCTATGAGGAACTGGTGCCGGACTACCACCAGCGCCACATCATGCGCCCCGGCATCACCGGCCTTGCGCAGACGCGCGGCTGGCGCGGCCCGACGGCGCGACCGCTGCAAGCCCGCGCCCGCATCGCCTGCGATATCTATTATGTCAGGAATTTCAGCCTGTTGCTCGACTTGAAGATTCTATTGAAGACGCTCGTCATCGAGCTGCGCGGCGGCACCGGCTTCTGAGCCGATCCGGCATGTCGGCAAAGCGGCCATAGCCGCCGCTTTCTCGTTTGAAACCGCCCACCTTGCCTGCGCATCCCGAGAGATGAACAATACAAAAAGGCGGCTCTTGAGCCGCCTTTCATCGTTGCAAAATCGATTGCGATCAATCCTGTTGGACGATGCCGCTCAGATGCGTCAGTTCCATGATGAAGTGCTCGAGCTTCGACTTATGCTCGTGCAGCTCGGCATGCTCGAGTTCCCTGCGGGCGGCCTCGATGCGACGGGTCAGCTCGTCCTTGTGGAGTTCCTCGACCGGTACGGCGGATTCGGCAAGCAATGTGCAGCCGGTCGGCAGGATATCGGCGAAACCGCCGAATACGACATAGTCCTGCTTCTTGCCGGAGGCCGAACGCACGCTCACGAGACCCGGCTTGACCGTCGTCATCGTCGGCGCATGGTGCGCCATGACGGTCATTTCGCCTTCCGTCGCGGGAATGACGACCTCGGTCACCATTTCCGACAGCAGCAGACGCTCGGGCGAAACGAGCTCAAAGTTGAAATTGTCAGCCATCAGTGACTTACCTTCTCGGCTATGGCTTTCGCATCTTGCAATTGGGTCCCGCAGAACGGGCAGTGCATTATCGCTTGGTCGAGATAACCGAGGCCTTCCTCGCTCTGGACCAGGCCGACCACCATCATCAGCACGCCGTTATCGGCGCGATAGATGGTCGGCGCGGCAGGTTCCGGAAGATCCGCCACGACCCCCTTCAGGGAATCGCAGCAGAATATCTCGTTTAGCGCGTCGCTCATCAAGCAGCTGCGAGCTTCTTGGCCTTTTCGATCGCTTCTTCCATCGAGCCGACCATGTAGAAGGCAGCTTCCGGCAGGTGATCGTATTCGCCGTTGACGAGGCCCTTGAAGCCCTTGATCGTGTCTTCGAGCGCAACCAGCTTGCCCGGCGAGCCGGTGAAGACTTCGGCGACGAAGAACGGCTGCGACAGGAAACGCTCGATCTTGCGGGCGCGGGCAACGGCAATCTTGTCCTCTTCGGACAGTTCGTCCATGCCCAGGATGGCGATGATGTCCTGCAGGGCCTTGTAGCGCTGCAGCGTCGACTGGACCTTACGGGCGACTTCGTAATGCTCTTCGCCGACGACCATCGGGTCGAGCATGCGCGAGGTCGAGTCGAGCGGATCGACGGCCGGGTAGATGCCCTTTTCGGCGATCGAGCGCGACAGAACCGTCGTCGCGTCAAGGTGCGCGAACGAGGTTGCCGGCGCCGGGTCGGTCAAGTCGTCGGCCGGAACGTAAATGGCCTGGACCGAGGTGATCGAGCCGGTCGTCGTCGTGGTGATGCGCTCCTGCATCTGACCCATGTCGGTTGCGAGCGTCGGCTGATAGCCGACGGCCGACGGGATGCGGCCGAGCAGAGCCGACACTTCGGAACCTGCCTGGGTGAAGCGGAAGATGTTGTCGACGAAGAACAGCACGTCCTGGCCCTGGTCGCGGAAGTGTTCGGCGACCGTCAGGCCGGTCAGAGCGACGCGGGCGCGGGCGCCCGGCGGTTCGTTCATCTGGCCGTAAACCAGCGCGGCCTTCGAGCCTTCGCCGCCGCCATGCTTGTTGACGTTCGATTCGATCATTTCATGGTAGAGGTCGTTGCCTTCGCGGGTGCGTTCACCGACGCCCGCGAAAACCGAGTAACCACCATGCGCCTTGGCGACGTTGTTGATCAGTTCCATGATCAGAACCGTCTTGCCGACGCCGGCGCCGCCGAACAGGCCGATCTTGCCGCCGCGTGCGTAAGGCGCCAGAAGGTCGACGACCTTGATGCCGGTGACGAGGATCTGCGCTTCCGTCGACTGCTCGACATAGGAGGGCGCATCCTGGTGGATGGCGCGCTTGTGCGTGGTGACCAGCGGGCCTGCTTCGTCGACCGGCTCGCCGATGACGTTCATGATACGGCCGAGCGTCTCGTTGCCGACCGGAACCATGATCGGAGCACCGGTATCGGTGACTTCCTGGCCGCGGACCAGACCTTCGCTCGAGTCCATCGCGATCGTACGAACTTCGTTCTCGCCAAGGTGCTGTGCAACTTCGAGAACCAGACGGACGCCGTTGTTGGTGGTTTCCAGCGCGTTCAGGATCTTCGGCAGTTCGCCTTCGAAAGCAACGTCGACGACGGCGCCGATAACCTGTGTGACCCTGCCGACAGAGCCGATCTTGGGGGTAGCTGCCTCAGCCATTTTCTGACCCTCTTTTCCTAGCCTCAGAGCGCTTCCGCGCCCGAAATGATTTCAATGAGTTCCTTGGTGATCTGCGCCTGACGCTGGCGGTTGTAGCTCAGCGTCAGTTTGTTGATCATCTCACCGGCATTACGCGTCGCATTGTCCATGGCGCTCATCTTCGCGCCCATTTCGCCGGCGACGTTCTCAAGGAGCGCGCGGAAGATCTGGACGGAAATGTTGCGCGGGATCAGGTCTTCGAGGATCGACGCCGGATCCGGCTCATATTCGTAGACTGCGCCGGCATGTGCCGCATCTTCGGCCTGCACTGCGCCGGTCGAAGCCGGAATGAGCTGCTGCGCCGTCGGGATCTGACTGATCACCGACTTGAATTCGGAATAGAACAGCGTGCAGACGTCGAATTCGCCTGCCCCGTACATCTCGATGATGCGCTTGCCGATCTGGTCCGCATTCTCGAAGCCGATGCGCTTGACGTCGCGCAATTCCTTGCGCTCGATGATCAGCGAAGCATATTCTCGGCGAAGGATGTCGTAACCCTTCTTGCCGACGGTGAAGATCTTCACCGTCTTGCCTTCGGCAACCAGCTTGCGCACGTGGTCGCGCGCAAAGCGTGCGATCTGCGAGTTGAAGCCGCCGCAAAGGCCGCGTTCGGCCGTGCAGACCACCAGCAGATGAACCTGGTCCTTGCCGGTGCCGGTCATCAGCGTCGGTGCGCCGTCCGCATCGGTGACGGCCTTGGCGATGTTCGCCAGAACCGCACCCATGCGCTGCGAATAAGGCCGGGCGGCCTCGGCCGCCTCCTGCGCACGCCGAAGCTTCGCCGCGGCGACCATTTTCATCGCCTTGGTGATCTTCTGCGTCGCCTTGACGGAGGCGATCCGGTTTTTCAGATCCTTAAGTGAAGGCATCCGTGATCCGTCCTAACTTAGGGCCTGATTACGAGAAAGACTTTGCGAAGCTATCGAGAGCAGCGGTGAGCTTGCCCTTGGTATCGTCGCTGATTGCCTTTTCCGTGCGGATCGCGTCGAGAATGGCGGAGCCTTCCGAACGCAGATAGGAGAGGAAGCCCTGCTCGAACTTGCCGACCGATGCGACCGGCAGCTTGTCGAGATAGCCGTTGACGCCGGCGAAGATCACCGCGACCTGCTCTTCCGTCTTCAGCGGCGAGAATTGCGGCTGCTTCAGGAGTTCGGTCAGGCGCGCGCCGCGGTTCAGCAGGCGCTGCGTCGCAGCGTCGAGATCCGAACCGAACTGGGCGAAGGCGGCCATTTCGCGATACTGGGCGAGTTCGCCCTTGATCGAGCCGGCAACCTGCTTCATCGCCTTGATCTGCGCCGACGAGCCGACGCGGGAGACCGACAGACCGACGTTCACGGCCGGGCGGATACCCTGGTAGAACAGGTCGGTTTCAAGGAAGATCTGGCCGTCGGTGATCGAGATCACGTTGGTCGGAATGAAGGCCGACACGTCGTTGCCCTGCGTTTCGATAACCGGCAGAGCGGTCAGCGAACCGGCGCCCTTGTCGTCGTTCATCTTCGCAGCGCGCTCGAGCAGGCGCGAATGCAGGTAGAAAACGTCGCCCGGATAGGCTTCGCGGCCAGGCGGGCGGCGCAGCAGCAGCGACATCTGGCGGTAGGACACGGCCTGCTTCGACAGGTCGTCGTAACCGATCAGCGCATGCATGCCGTTGTCGCGGAAATATTCACCCATGGCGCAGCCGGCGAACGGAGCCAGGAACTGCATCGGCGCCGGGTCGGAAGCGGTGGCGGCAACGATGATCGAATACTTCAATGCGCCGCGCTCTTCGAGCACCTTGACGAACTGGGCAACGGTCGAACGCTTCTGGCCGACGGCGACGTAGACGCAGTAAAGCTTCTCGCCCTCGGGGCCGTTGTCGTGAATGGCCTTCTGGTTGAGGAAGGCATCGAGAAGAATGGCGGTCTTGCCGGTCTGGCGGTCGCCGATGACCAGCTCGCGCTGGCCGCGGCCGACCGGGATCAGCGCGTCGATGGCCTTGAGGCCGGTCGACATCGGCTCATGAACCGACTTGCGCGGAATGATGCCGGGAGCCTTGACGTCGACGCGCGAACGGCGCGTCGCGTTGATCGGGCCCTTGCCGTCGATCGGATTGCCGAGCGCGTCGACGACGCGGCCGAGCAGTTCCGGACCGACCGGAACGTCGACGATGGCGCCGGTCCGCTTGACGGTGTCGCCTTCCTTGATGTCGCGGTCGGAGCCGAAGATGACGACGCCGACATTGTCGGATTCGAGGTTCAGCGCCATGCCGCGGATGCCGCCCGGGAACTCGACCATTTCACCGGCCTGGACATTGTCCAGACCATAGACGCGGGCGATACCGTCACCGACGGAGAGAACCTGGCCGACTTCCGAGACTTCTGCCTCTTTGCCGAAATTTTTGATCTGGTCTTTGAGAATTGCGGAAATTTCCGCGGCGCGGATATCCATCAGCCAACCTCTTTCAATGCGAGCTTAAGAGTGGAGAGTTTGGTACGAAGAGACGTATCAATCTGGCGAGACCCGACCTTGACGATCAGACCACCAAGAATTGACGGATCAACCGTGACTGAAATCGTCACGTCTTTGCCGGTAACGCTCTTGAGTGCCACCTTCAATTCGGTTTCCTGCGCTTGCGAAAGCGCATGCGCCGAGGTGACCTCGGCGGCGATTTCACCGCGATGGTTCGCGGCGATGATGCGGAAGGCCTTGATCATGCCCGGCAGGGCAAACAGGCGGCGGTTGCGCGCCACGACCTTCAGGAAATTGGCGAAGAAGCCGCTGATTCCGGCCTTCTCGCTGATGGCGACGATCGCCTTCAGCTGGTCCTCGGCCGAGAAAACCGGGCTTGCGACGAAGCGCTTCAGATCGGCGCTCTCATCCAGCATCGCCTGGAAACGGTCAAGATCGGCGGTTACGCTATCGACGGCGCCCTGCTCGAGCGCCAGATCGAAAAGCGACGAGGCATAGCGCTCGGCAACACCAGATGTAAGCTGGGACGTGTCTGCCACTGGCACAAATTTCCCTGATTTCAACCCAAAATCCGGCTCTCGGCGGGCGCCGAACCTATGATCTTGAATTCGTTTTGATTTCCCCCAGAAATCACAAGAGAAGCCTCTTGCTTCTTCCGAAATTCGGGGTCCGTCTAACATAGGATGTTCGGACTCGCAACACGCGTAATGCCCGAATACGCCTTTCACATGAATTTCTGTCCGCAAAATTGCGCAACGGCCTGAAAGCCGGCCGGGGAAGCAGCCGGCCGGCCGCGAGATTCACGTCTGGGTGAAGCCGAAAACATAAAGCAGCGGCAGCGCCGCTAAGGCGATCTGCACAACCAGGAGTAAATAGTTGACGATATTACTCCCCTTATCGGACAGGATCGAGATGATACGGGCAAAGGCCGCCATCGCAAAGGATGCGCCGAGCGCCATGTAAATCCAGTCCTGGGCGAGCATGATCGCCGAGAGGCCGAAGCCGAGATAGAAACCGCCCATCGAGCGGCCCTCGCCATATCCTTCCGGCCGCCCCTCCTGCGCCTGCAGGCCAAGAAGGCGGAAGGTGTGGCCGGGCGCAAACATCATGATGAAGCCGGCGAGCGCCGTGAAGGCGGCGGAGCAGAACGCCAGCTGCTCGCCGAACTCGTTCGGAAAATAAAACTCCATGCATCAGCTCCAAATCACCCGGAAGAATCAGTGTTTTATGACATGGGCCGAAAAGGGAGGGAATGGCGGAGGCGTGTTTTAGAGAAAGCTCTGCGGGTCGATATCGAGCTGCACCTGCACCGATCCGCGCTCTTTCGGCGATTGCGACAGCATAGCCCGCAGAAACCCCTGCATGTCGGAGTTGCGCCGGCCATGCACCAAAAGGCGGAAGCGGTGGCGGCCGCGCACCAATGCGAGCGGGGCTTCGGCCGGGCCGAGCACCGAAATGCCGGAGACCTGCGGTGCGGCGTTGCGCATGCCGCGCGCATGGTTTTCGGCATCATGGCGGGTTTCGGCCGAAACGATGATCGAGGCCAGTCTGCCGAAGGGCGGCAATATGGCGCGTTCGCGTTCGGTGATCTCGCGCTCATAAAAGGCGTCGGAATCGCCCGAGACGATCGCCTGCATGACAGGATGCTGCGGCTGATAGGTCTGCAGCAGCCCGTGGCTCTTCAGACCGGTGCGCCCGGCCCGGCCGGTCACCTGCGACAAAAGCTGGAAGGTGCGCTCGGCGGCGCGCGGGTCGCCATTGGCAAGACCGAGATCGGCGTCGACGATGCCGACCAGCGTCATCAGCGGAAAATTATGGCCCTTGGCGACGAGCTGGGTGCCGATGACGATATCGGCCTCCCCCTTGGCGATCGCCTCCAGTTCCAGCCGCAGCCGCTTCACCCCGCCCATGATATCGGAGGAGAGAACGATCGTCCGCGCCTGCGGGAAATGCCGCTCCACCTCCTCGGCGATGCGCTCGACGCCCGGCCCGCAGGCAACGAGATGGTCGAGCGTGCCGCATTCCGGGCATGCCTCCGGCGTGCGCTCGGCATGACCGCATTGATGGCATTGCAGCTGCTTGCGGAAACGATGCTCGACCAGCCAGCTCGAACATTGCGGGCATTGGAAACGATGGCCACAGACCCGGCAGAGCGTCAGCGGCGCATAACCGCGCCGGTTGAGAAAGAGCAGCGCCTGCTGGCGCTTCTCCACCGTCTTGCCGATCGCCCGGATCAGCACCGGCGAGAGGAAGCCGCCGCGCTCCGGCGCGTGCCGGCGCATGTCGACCAGATGCAGGTCCGGCAGCGCCGCGTCGCCGAAACGCGTCGGCAGATGCACGGTGCTGTAGCGCCCGCTCTGCCCGTTGACCTGGCTTTCGACCGACGGCGTCGCCGACACCAGAATGACGGGAAAATCGCCGATCCGGCCGCGCACCACCGCCATATCGCGGGCATTGTAGAAAACGCGATCCTCCTGCTTGTAGGCCGGATCGTGCTCCTCGTCGACGATGATCAGGCCGAGGTCCTCGAAGGGCAGGAACAGCGCCGAGCGGGCGCCGGCGACGACGCGGACCTCGCCGGTCACTGCCTGGCGCCAGACCTTTTCGCGCATGCGCGGCGCGAGATCGGAATGCCATTCGGCCGGTTTTGCCCCGAAGCGATCCTGGAAACGCTCCAGGAAACTTGCCGTCAGCGCGATCTCCGGCAGCAGGATCAGCACCTGCTTGCCGCGTTTCAGCGTCTCGGCGATCGCCTCGAAATAGACCTCGGTCTTGCCCGATCCGGTCACCCCATCGATCAGCGACACCGAAAATTCACCCTTGCGGACATCGCAGACGATCTCTGCGGCCGCCTCTTTCTGCGGCCCTTCGAGGCGGGCGGCGGCAAATTCGGGGTCCGGCATCGCCACGACCGGCGGCGGCGGCAGGAATATCGTCTCGAAGATGCCGAGCGTGATCAGCCCGTCGACGACGCTGGTCGAGACCCCCGCCGCATGCGCCAGGCCGCTGCGCGTCCAGGACAGACCGTCGGAGGCCGTGTCCAGCACGCGGGTGCGCGCCGGCGTCATCCGCTCCGGTTCGCCGCCGACGAATTTCAGCCCCTCCACCATCGGTTCCGGCTCGAAGGCGTTCGGCGCCCGGAGCGCCATGCGGGCGACGAGGCCGGGCGGCGAAAGCGTATAGGTCGCGACCCAATCGATGAAATCGCGCATCTCCCGGGACAGCGGCGGGCAGTCGAAGACATGGCTGATCGGCCGGAGCTTCTTCGGGTCGACACCATCCTCGCCGCCGTCCCAGACGACGCCGATTACCTGCCGCGGCCCGAGCGGCACCTGCACGACCGAGCCCGGCTCGACCGCCATGCCCTCCGGCACCGAATAGGAATAGGGTTTGGGCGCCGGCATCGGCACCAGCACGGGAACCGTTCGGTTCGCGGGCGGTGCCTCGAAAAGCGCGCCAAAGAGATCGGACGAATCTGTGCTCATCGGGCGAGACCATGCCCGCAAATCGATGCAATTGGAACCGCAAAGACAAGGCGGTGCGTCTTACGAGGGGTGCGGATTGCGACGGCTTCGCCAGGATTGCCTATACCCTTAAGAAAGGGTTGCCGGACGAACGATTGGCCGCATAGATTGCCGGAAAGATTCAATTGGAAATGCCGAAGCGCTGTTCTTCGGCCGCTGAATTGGAGCGAACAAATGGCCAGACTGACCGAAGACGCCAAGGGTGTCTATGTGATCGCCGTAACCCCGTTCACCGATGACGGCGCGCTCGATCTCGACAGCATCGACAGCATGGTCGATTTCTACGAAGGCGCCGGCGTCAGCGGCCTGACGGTGCTCGGCCAGCTCGGCGAGGCCCCGAAGCTGACCGCCGAGGAATCGCGGACCGTGGTCGAGCGTGTGCTGAGGCGCCTCGACGGGCGCCTGCCCGTCGTCGTCGGCGTCTCGGCGCCGGGGCTTGCACCGATGCGCGAACTTGCCGAAGCGGTCATGGGCGAAGGTGCGGCCGGCGTCATGGTCGCGCCGCCCTGGACCGTCAAGACCGATGACCAGGCTTTCGCCTTCTACCAGTCGGTCGGCGAAACCCTCGGCGATACGCCCTTCGTGCTGCAGGATTATCCGCTCACCACCAATGTGACGATCGCGCCCAAGGTGATCGAACGCATCGTCAACGAGGTGCAAAATTGCGTCATGCTCAAGCACGAGGACTGGCCGGGCCTTGCCAAGATATCGGCGCTCCGTGCCGCCAGCGACAAGGGCGCCATGCGGCGCATCTCCATCCTTTGCGGCAATGGCGGACTGTTCCTGCCCGAAGAGATGGGCCGCGGCGCCGATGGCGCGATGACCGGCTTTTGTTATCCTGAGATGATGGTCGGCGTCGTCGTGGCCTATGCGGCCGGAAATCCGGATCGCGCCCATGACATCTTCGATGCCTATCTGCCGCTCGCCCGCTACGAACAGCAGCAGGGCATCGGCCTCGCTTGCCGCAAATACGTTCTTGCCAAGCGCGGCGTGATCAAATCCGCCACCCTGCGCAAGCCGGGCGCCAAGCTCTCGGCGCTCGATATTGCCGATGTCGAACGACTGCTGGCGCGCCAGGCCGCCCGCCTCGAGGAGATCGAGGCGCGATGCTTAAAGCGTGAAGGACGCGCCGGAAATATCCCGACCGGCGGAAATGCGGGCGATTTCGAGACAATGTGTATCGCCGTCCGGTCCGCAAGGCTGAAACCCGAAAGCCTCCCAGAATTTGGCCGCGCCGGGATTGCCCGGATGAACGGTGATCACGCTGCAGAAATCCCGCGCATGATTGAGCAGATTGAGGGCCAGCAGCCGGCCGATGCCGTGCCCGCGCATCTCGGGACGGATGTAGAAACGCCGCATCCGCAACGCTCCGGATACAGCGGATTCGATGGTTAGGCCTCCGATGCCGGTGAGCGCCTCACCGACATAGGCGCCGAGCAGTCTTTCGCCGTGATGGTCGAACCTGACGGTGCCGGCCGACCATTCGTCGATAAGGCGGGAGATATGGAGATGGCCCTCTTGTCGGGCCTCGCTTTCGAGGTCTGCGACCTCCCGCGGCAATCGATCGCGGATCGTGCGGATATCGACCGTCATGGCAAAACCTAATTTAGACCGCGGGAACGGGAAGCTCGCGAGGCGTTGCTGCGGCCGGCAGGCTGACCGGCACGAAACTCGCATCGCCATCCGCCGCCATATCGTGCACCGTATGGTTCTCCAGCGCCTTGGTCACCTCGTTGAGGTCGCCGTCCAGATGTTCGGCCGGAATGAGATTGCCGATCACGAAATCGAAGCGGTCGCCGCGTTTGTTCAAGAGTTCGTGAAAGACCGTCATGTCGCGAAGTTCCGTCGACCATTTCGCCAGCCAGTAGAACAGGCCGGAATTGCGTGCCGTCATATGGACGGGAAGGATCGGCAGATTGTATTTGCGCGCTAGCCCGACCGCCGAGGTCTTCCACGGGCGTTCGTTCAGCCGGCCGTTGGCCCAATAGGCGATGCGGCCTGACGGGAAGAGCACGGTCGCCTTGCCCTCCCTGACCGCGTGATTGGTCAATTGCAGCGTTTCGCGCGCCTTGAGCTTGCTCTTATGCTCCTCCCGCCATTCGACGGGAATGATCATCTCGGCAAACCGCGGATTGACCCGGATCGCATCGCGGTTGGCGAAGAACATCATATCCGGCCGGCGCGTTTTCAGGAGGTCGAACACGGCGACACCATCGGCGATGCCGGTCGGGTGGTTGCTGACGAGAATGAAGCCGCCGGCATCGGGAATGCGTTCGCCGTTGGTGATGCCGATATCGAGTTTCAGCACGTCGCTCAGATATTCGAACGACTGGAAACCCGGCATCTTGGCGACGGCATTGGCGAATTCGATCGCCTTGTTGTAGCGCAGCAGCGTGTAGAGGAACGGCCGCATGACCGGCCAGAGCGGATTTTTTACGATCCTCTGGCCACGTTCGGCAATCAGCGTATCGACGATATGACCCGGCTTTCCCTGTGAAACGAGAGCGATCGCTTCCGCGAGCTGTCCGAAAGCCGTCATGGAGTCGCGCCGTGCCATGAAAGATCCTGTCTATGGGCTATAAGCTATCGCAGTGGAATATGATCTAAGGATGACAAAGGCTTGGCGGGCATTAGCAATTCCATAACCGTTCCTGTTTCAAATTGGCGGACTTGAAGGCAAATTCAAGGCCAGCGACGTGAACGAACTGCTTGTAATCGCCGATCCGCGCCTGATGGCGGAACGGGCCGCATGGCTCGAAAATCTCGCCCGCGAGCGTCGTCTTTCCGAGCATACACTCGATGCCTATGAGCGCGACACCCGCCAGTTCCTGACCTTCCTGACCGGCCATCTCGCCGGCCCGGCGACGCTCGGCGATATCAGGGAGCTGCGCCCTGCCGACTTCCGCGCCTTCCTGGCTGCCCGGCGCAAGCAGGGCTCCGGCGCCCGTTCGCTCGGCCGCAATCTCGCCGGCCTTCGTTCGCTGCTGCGTCACTTGGAAAAAAAGGGTCTGGTCAATGCCGCGGGCGCTGCCGCGATCCGCTCGCCGAAACAGCCGAAATCGCTGCCCAAGCCGCTGTCGGACACGCAGGCGATCACCGTCGTCAGCAACGAAGCCCAGCTCCACGACGAACCCTGGATCGCCGCCCGCGATGCGGCCGTCATGACGCTGCTCTACGGCTGCGGCCTGCGCATCTCCGAAGCGCTGGATCTCATTCCCTCCGAGGTGCAGCAGGGCGCCACCGCGCTGCGCATCACCGGCAAGGGCAACAAGACGCGGCTGGTGCCGCTTTTGTCCGTGGTGTTCGACGCGGTCGAGAAATATCGCATGCTCTGCCCCTATCATCTCGAGCCCGGCGAACCGCTGTTTCGCGGCGCCCGCGGCGGCAAATTGCAGCCGGCAATCATCCAGCGCGCCATGCAGAAACTGCGCAGTGCTTTCGGCCTGCCGGAGACGGCGACACCGCATGCGCTGCGCCACTCCTTCGCCACCCACCTGCTTGCCGGCGGCGGCGATCTGCGCACCATTCAGGAACTGCTCGGCCATGCCAGCCTGTCGACGACGCAGGTCTATACCGGCGTCGATGCGTCGCGGCTGCTTGAGGTGTATGATCGGGCGCACCCGCGGGCGTAATGCATGTCGCCCAAAATGCGCAGCGATCTTGGGGCAACGACATGGATAGTGACAGCGTCAACCTTTCGTTAACGCATTCTCTTAAAGGATTATGCGCAAGCCGGGCGTAGAGCATGAAACCAAAGGCATGTGACCGGAACACCATCATGACGACATCAATCGGCCGCCGGACTTTTCTCGCAGCATCCGGCAATTTGCTGCTCTGGCTGATTGCGGCCTTTCATATGCTGCTTCTTGCCGCCCTGTTTGTCGCCTTCCTGGCTGCAAGGCCGGCGGCAGCCGAAGACGCGGCTGCCTGCACCGGCCGCAACCTGATGGTCGAGCTGCAGCAGAATGATCCCGCCCGCTACGCCGAGGCGGTCAAGGAAGCCGATGCAACGCCGAACGGCAAGGGCATTTTCTGGAAGATCGAAAAAGCAGGACTTCAGCCTTCATGGCTGCTTGGCAGCATGCATGTCACCGATCCGCGCGTGCTGGCCCTGCCGCCGCGCGCCCAGGCTGCCCACGACGCCGCCAATACGATCATCATCGAATCCGACGAGATCCTCGATGAGCGCAAGGCCACCGCCGCCCTGCTCGCAAGGCCGGAGCTGACGATGTTCACCGACGGCACGACGATCGACAAGCTGCTCTCACCCGAGGATTACAAACGCCTCGAAACCGGCCTGAAGCAGCGCGGTATTCCGCTCGGTGCCGTCTCCCGCATGCGGCCCTGGATGATTTCGAGCGCCGTCGCCCTGCCGGCCTGCGAAATCGCCCGCAAGGCCAAAGGCGTGCAGTTCCTCGACCAGAAGATCGCCACCGATGCCGTCGCTCAGGGCAAACAGGTCAAGGGGCTGGAAACCCTTGCCGAGCAGATCCAGGCCATGGCCGACCTGCCGATCGAATTCCACCTGAAGTCGCTGATCGAGACGCTGGAGCTCGGCGACAAGATGAGCGACGTCGTCGAGACGATGACCGACCTCTATCTCTCCGGCGATATCGGCCTGACCATGCCGATGCTGAAGACCGTGACGCCGGAGAAGCAGGGCGAAGATAGCGACTACGCCGCCTTCGAACAGCGCGTCATCCTCGACCGCAACAAGGTGATGGCCGAGCGCGCCGCCCCCATTCTCGACGGCGGCAACGTCTTTATGGCAGTCGGCGCCCTGCACCTGCCGGGCAAGGCTGGCGTCATCGAATTGTTGCGCCAGCAGGGGTTTACGGTGACCGCGGTGAACTAAAGCGCGTCGTGATCTTTCAGTTTCGCTCCTTGCGCTCTTTGTTTACGCATGTCGCTGCCGCAAAACCGCTGAACACTTTTGCGCGACATGCTTCAGGTCCAAACCCGGTAGTTAGTCTCGCCGAGATTGACAACCTCAGTTTGCATACGTCACATGGCGGCATTTATGACCCTTTTCGCCAAGAGAGTTTCAATGCTCAGCCACAATATGGCTTTCGCCTCGAGAGCAGCCTCGACAGGTCTTTCCACGTTCGGGAACGGCGCACTGCTCATCATGGCGGCGGTGCTGACGATATTTTCCTTTTCGCATGCCTTGGCGGATGACGAACTGGCCTGCCCGGGTCAGAACCTTTTCACCCAGTTGGAAAAGGAAGATCCCGTTCGTTTCAGAAAAGCAGTTGAGAGAGCTGAGACGATACCGAACGGCAATGCGATCTTCTGGAAAATCGAAAAATCAGGTCTTGAGCCTTCCTGGTTGCTCGGCACGATGCATGTGAGCGATCCCCGTGTTTTGGATATGCCGGAAGGATTTTACGATGCCTATGAGACTATCGACACTCTAACCGTCGAGTTAGCGGAGGTCGCAAAGCCGGAAAAACTTGCGATGGAAATCTTGAAGCATCCCGAACTGACGACGCTTCAGGGGGACAAAACGCTCGATCATATCCTGCCCCCCGATGCTACCAGCGACGTCGCTGCCGGTTTGAAGAAAAAGGGAATCAGTATGAACCTGATGGCGAAGATGCGGCCATGGTTCATCTACATGGGGCTGCAGGCAGGAAGTTGCGACGTCAAGCGCAGCGCAAAGGGCTTTAAAGTACTGGACCAGTCTCTTGCTCTCGACGCACTCAATGATGGCATCCGTCTGGTCGGCTTGGAAACGCCGGCCGAGCAATTTGAAGCCATCTCGGATGTCCCGGACAATTTCATGCTTCAAAATCTGCGGGAGCTTCTGGCACTTCCCAATGGCATGGATGACATATCCGAGACGATGATCGATTTATATGATCAAGGCAAAGTCGGAATGATCTTCTCGCTGATGGAGTTCGTTTCGACAGATCAGGCTGCTGCAAAAGCATTCGAGAACCGTGTGATAACGGATCGAAACAAGGTCATGGCGGAACGGGCAAAGCCCTATCTCGACAAAGGGCGCACCATGGTTGCCGTCGGAGCGGCGCATCTGCCCGGCAGCGACGGTTTGGTTGAACTGCTGCGCCGGCAGGGGTTTACCGTCACCGCCGTGAACTGAACCGGCAGGCACTCAGCCGAGCGTCATGCGGCGCAGCACATTGGTTTTCCAATAGAACTGATGGACAAGCGCGCCCGCGACATGTGCCGCGATCAGCGCCCAGAGAAGGATTTTCAGGATATCCGCGTGGAACGATCCCGCAGGATTGATGCCGAAATAGTAGGCGGCGATGCCGGTCAGCGGCATGGCGAAGATCAGGATATAGAGACCGGCATGGGCAAGCCTCGCCGCAAGCCGGAAGATCGCCGGCTCCTGCGCCGCCTCGGCCGGCACGCCGTTGATGAAACGCAGCCCGAGCCTGACGACGGCAAGCAGCAGGATGGCGAAGCCGACATAGGCATGGATATTCGCCGACGCAATCTGCTCCGGCGTCGGCACCTGGCCCCTGCGCATCAGCCGGTGCCAGACATTCATGCCATCGGGAAACAGCAGATTGAAGAAAATCAGCAGCGCCACCGCCCAGTGCAGGAGCCGCTGGCTGACACTGTAACCCGTGATGGACGGCTGCTGCATGTCTTGATTTCCACCAGATGCGTAAAACTTTGCCCTGTGGAACAACTAAAACAGCCGCCTGCCTCGCGGCAAGCGGCTGAATGCTTCGTTACCAATATGTAAGATTACATATGGATCGGCTTGAAGAAGGTCGCGAGCGCTGCTTCCTTCACCGCTTCCGACATCGTCGGATGCGCATGGCAGGTGCGGCCGAGATCTTCCGACGAGCCGCCGAATTCCATCAGGACGGCGATCTCGTGGATCATCTCGCCGGCGCCGAAGCCGACAATATGGCCGCCGAGCACCCGGTCGGTGTCCTTGTCGGCGAGGATCTTGACGAAACCGTCGGTCGCCAGCATCGCGCGGGCGCGGCCGTTCGCCGTGAACGGGAACTTACCGACCTTATAGGCGATACCCGCCGCCTTCAGCTCTTCCTCGGTCTTGCCGACCGAAGCGATCTCCGGCTGGGTATAGACGACGCTCGGAATGACCTCGTAATTGACGTGACCATGCTGGCCGGCGAGGATTTCGGCAAGCGCCACGCCCTCGTCTTCCGCCTTGTGCGCCAGCATCGGGCCCTTGACCACATCGCCGATCGCATAGATGCCGGCGACATTGGTCTTGAAGTGACCGTCGATCTCGACGCGGCCGCGATTGTCGAGCGCAACACCCGCTTCTTCGAGGCCGAGCCCCGCCGTATAGGGCTTGCGGCCGGTGGCGATCAGCACGACTTCGGCATCGAGCACCACCTTGTCGCCGCCCTTGACCGGCTCGAAGGTGACCTTGGCGCCCTTGTCGCCCTTTTCGACGCCGGTGACCTTGGCGCCGAGATGGAAATCGATGCCCTGCTTGGCGAGCATGCGCTGAAACTGCTTGGAGACTTCGCCGTCCATGCCACCGAGGATGGTGTCGAGATATTCGACGACGGTGACCTTGGCGCCGAGCCGCGACCAGACAGAGCCGAGCTCGAGCCCGATGACACCGCCGCCGACGACGATCAGCGTTTCCGGCACCTTTTCCAGCGCGATGCCGCCGGTGGAGGAGATGATGGTCTTCTCATCGATCTCGACCTGCACGCCGGGAATGCCGGCGACGTCGGAGCCGGTGGCGATGACGATGTTTTTGCCTTCGATCTCCTGCACGGTGCCGTCCGCGGCGGTGACGGCAACCTTGCCGGCCGAGACGATCTTGCCGCTGCCCTGGAAGGCATCGATCTTGTTCTTCTTGAACAGGAAGGCGACGCCGTCGACATTCGACTTCACCGTCGCGTCCTTGTGGGCCATCATGTTGCCGAGATTGAGCGTCGGCGCGGGAATGTCGATCCCGAGCGCGCTCATGCCATGGCCGGCCTGATGGAACATTTCGGAGGCATGCAGCAGCGCCTTCGACGGAATGCAGCCGACGTTCAGGCAGGTGCCGCCATAGGTCGCGCGCTTTTCGACGACGGCGACCTTGAGGCCGAGCTGGGCCGCCTTGACGGCGCAGACATAGCCGCCCGGGCCGGTTCCGATAATGATCACATCGTAGGACATTGCTTCTTTCCCTTTGGATTTTTCAATTAGTCGGCCGCGCGCGACAGCGCGAGGCGAAAGCCGAAGCCGACGAGTGCTGCTCCGGTAATGCGGTTGAACCATTTGCCGCTGGCGATGAAGCGGTCACGGATCGCCTTGACCGTGAAGAAATAGGAGACGCCGGCAAACCAGGCGACCAGCGCCGTCGCCATGCCGATGCCGTAGGAGAACTGGATCAGCGCCGGCGTGTCGTGATGGACGAGCGTCGAAAACAAGGACAGGAAGAACAGCACCGGCTTCGGGTTCAGCGCATTGGTGATGAAGCCCATGCCGAGGCATGTCAGCATCGAGACCGGCTTGCGGTCCTCGGCCGTCACTTCGATTTCCTGCACGTTGAAGCCCGGCTCGCGGAACGACTTGATGCCGAGATAGACGAGGTAGGCGACACCCGCCCATTTGATCATCGCAAACAGCATCAGCGATTTGGAGACGATCAGGCCGAGGCCGAGGATCGTGTAGCTGATATGAAAGAGCAGCGAGAAACCCATGCCGAGCCCGGTCATAACAGCGGCGCGGCGCCCATGCACGATGCTCTGGCGCAGAATGACGGCGAAATCGGCGCCCGGCACGACAATGAAGATCGAGAAAACCGCCATCAGGCCGAGGAATTCGAGAATATACTGCATGCTGTTTTCGCCCTGTCTCTTAGCGGCCGCCGCTCACATTGAGGATCGCGCCGGTGATATAGGAAGCCGAGGGTGACAGAAGATAGAGGACCGCATCCGCCACCTCCTCGGCCGTGCCGGCCCGCTGCATCGGGATCGACGGCGCCATTTCGCGCGCCCGCTCCGGCAGCCCGCCGGATGCATGGAGATCCGTTTCGATGACGCCGGGCCTGATGGCATTCACGCGAATGCCCTCTGCGGCGACCTCGCGCGAAAGCCCCACCGTGAACGTATCGATTGCCGCCTTCGAGGCGGCATAATCGACATATTGCGTCGCCGAACCCAGGATCGCCGCCATCGACGAGATATTGACGATCGCCCCGCCCCGCCCGCTGTATCGGCTCGACATGCGGCGTATGGCCTCTGCGGCGCAGAGGATGGAGCCGGTGACATTGATGCGCAGCATGCGCTCGATCCGCTCCGCCGACATCTCATCGACCCGCTGCGGATAGTCGACGATGCCGGCATTGTTGACGAGACCGTCGAGCCGGCCGAAATGGCGGTCGACCGCCGCAAACATCGCGGTGATATCCGCAGCCTTGCCGACATCGCCCTCGATCGCCACCGCCTCGCCGCCATTCTCGACGATCGACGCCACGACAGCATCCGCGGCCTTGCGGTTGGCGGCGTAATTTACCGCGACGCGCCAGCCCCGGCGCGCAGCGAGGCGGCAGACGGCAGCGCCGATGCCCCGGCTTCCGCCGGTCACGAGAACAACAGGGCTATCGCTCATGTCGCACACTCCTTGAATGTCAGCACGTCCCATGGCGCCACGGAAGCCTTGCCCTCGCCCCAGGCGCTGGATTCGCGGATGGCAGGACCAAGGCCGGGAAGCACCAGCCTTTCGGCCGCCGCAGCCCCTTCCGGCTGCAGATTGTCCATCTCGCCCTTGGCGTCCACGCCATAGACGGCGCCCTGCCAGACCGTGCAGGCATCGAGATCGGCGCCGGTCGCATCACCCTCTGGGCAATTGAACATCAGAATGCCGATGGCGCGCACCGGATCTTCCGACGGCATGACATAGCCTTCCATCACGACCGGCGTCTTGAGGGCACTCACCTTGAACTGGTTGCTGGCGGCAGCCGAGGCGGAATTCAGCGGTGCAAAGCGCAATTCATAGGCGCCATCACGATCGACATAAACGGCCCGTTCCTGCTTGCATTCCGCCCCGAGCAAGGACACCGGAACGGCGCAAAACGCAGCGGCGGCGATTGCAGCCACGCCTTTCCGCTTCGCCGTGATCCCGACACTCCCGCTCATTGCAGCTTCGATTCCTTCCGCCCGTCGGCATTCTCGACAACGTTGAAATCCGTCAGCAGCACCAGCGCCCGGCCATCCCGGTCGAGCCCCCAGAAAACCGGATAGAAACCGTCGCCCCAGCCGCTCCAGAACACCGCGACATTGCCTCTCTTGCCGGCGACCGGCCGATGCAACGCATAATGGCCCTTGTTGGCATCGAGATCCGCGGCCAGCACATCGTCGTAATAATTGACATCGGCGTCAGGTTTTTGCGCCTGCGCCTGCGCTTCACGCTCCCCGATCAGCTCAAGCGTATCGGCATCCATGTAACAGCCGAGGCCGGCATCGACCGGATAGCCGAAAATCTCGCCGTCCTTCAGCGTCGCGACGTCCTGGCCGGGCACGACCGCAAGCTCCCAATGATCCGGCTTGCCCTCGCCAAACCGCATGCTGGCGGCGGCGATGCGCCCGAACGCCTGGTAGAGCGTCACCGGATAGTCGCCCGGCGCAACCGTTCTTGCCAGCGCCGGCCGATCGGGCTGGGCGAGCGGATCGGCCGCGACGATGCGCCCGGAGGTCAGCTCGACATTGCCCATGTGGATCGCGTTGATCGACCGTCCGGAGAGTTCGGCGTCGCTGAGCGCCACCAGCTCGAAATTGCTGTTTGCCTTGCTGATATCGAAGCCGGCCGCCGACGCCGAGACCGGTGCATGCGCGGCGGCAGCGCAGAGAAGAAGGCGCGCCGCTCGCATGATCCGGTTCCGCATCGAAAGCGCTCCCCTTAAAGCAATTCCAGCAAAAGTGTGCAGCGGTTTTTGCGTCCGGAATTGCGTGAAAACAAATACTCTAGAGATCGAGAACCAGGCGTTCCGGATCTTCCAGGCTTTCCTTGACGCGCACGAGGAAGGTGACCGCTTCCTTGCCGTCGACGATGCGGTGATCGTAGGACAGCGCCAGATACATCATCGGACGGATGACCACCTGGCCGCCGATCGCCACCGGCCGCTCCTGGATCTTGTGCATGCCGAGAATGCCGGACTGCGGTGCGTTGAGGATCGGCGACGACATCAGCGAGCCGTAAACGCCGCCATTGGTGATGGTGAAGGTGCCGCCCTGCATGTCGGCCATGGAGAGCGAGCCGTCACGGGCTGCCTTGGCAAGACGGCCGAGTTCCTTCTCGACTTCGGCGATCGACATCTGGTCGGCATCGCGGATGACGGGAACGACGAGACCCTTGTCGGTGCCGACGGCCATGCCGACATGGCAGTAGTTCTTGTAGATGACGTCGGTGCCGTCGATCTCGGCATTGACCGCCGGCAGTTCCTTCAGCGCATGCGTCACCGCCTTGGTGAAGAAGCCCATGAAGCCGAGCTTGACGCCGTGCTTCTTCTCGAAAATGTCCTTGTACTTGTTGCGCAGGTCCATGACCGCCTTCATGTCCACCTCATTATAGGTGGTGAGCATGGCGGCGGTGTTCTGCGCGTCCTTGAGGCGCTTGGCGATCGTCTGGCGCAGGCGCGTCATCTTCACGCGCTCTTCGCGCGAGGCATCCTCGACCGTCGACGGGCCGCGCGCAGCAGCGGGCGCTGCCGCCGGTGCGGCTGCCGGAGCGGAAATACCCTTGGCAACAGCGGCGATGACATCGCCCTTCAGCACCTGGCCGCGCTTGCCGCTGCCGTCGATCTGATCGGCGGAAAGATTGCTTTCGGCGAGCATCTTCGAAGCCGCCGGCGCCGGCGGCATGGTGGAGACGGAGGCGCTCGACGACGATGCGGCAGCAGCAGCAACCGGTGCCGGCTGAACGGGAGCAGCCGCGGCCGGCTGGGCAGGAGCGGCGGCGGGTGCCGCAGCAGCGGGCGCAGCGGCAGCGACGGCACCTTCGGCGATCTGGCCGAGCAGGGCGCCGAGGCCGACGGTCTCGCCGGCGGCAGCGACGATTTCCGAAAGCGTGCCGGAGACAGGCGCCGGAACTTCGATGGTCACCTTGTCGGTTTCAAGCTCGAGAATCGGCTCGTCGGCCTTGATGGCGTCGCCGACCTTCTTGAACCAGGTGCCGACGGTTGCCTCGCTGACGGATTCACCGAGAGTTGGAACGCGGATTTCTGTGGCCATTGTTCAGATCCTGATTTCGTGTGTGTTCGTTTTAAGCGTTTCAGACGGCGGGCGGCCGCAAGATGATCGAGGGCATCGGCAGGATATCGAAACGGAAGCCGAAACCGGAAGCGATGATCGGGTCGCCATCGGCAAGACCCCGCGCCGCCGCCTGATCCTCGACTTCGACGATCGCCATGCCGAAGGCGCCTTCACCCTCGAAGACGGGGCCGACGACGATCGCCGTTCCCGCAAGGGCGTGCCGGTGCCAGTATTCGACATGGCGTTTCATCGCCGCCATTTCCTCGTCCGTTCCGTCATGCGGGAAAGTGGGGCGCGGCGGCAGCAGTCTCAGAAAGAAATAAGCCATTGCGCCCCCCTTGTATTAGCCGCCCAGTGCATCCTCAAGGAATGCGGCGAGCTGCGACAGATGCTTGGACATCAGGCCCGTCGCCGGCGAGGCGGCGGCCGGACGGCCGGTGTACCGGACGCGCTGGTACTTCGCATCGATATGGGCGAGCACCCATTCGAGGAAGGGGTCGATGAACGACCATGCGCCCATGTTCTTCGGCTCTTCCTGGCACCAGACCATCTCGGCATTGCGGAAGCGCGACAGCTCGTTGATCAGCGCCTTTGCCGGGAACGGATAGAGCTGCTCGACACGCAGCAGATAGACGTCGTCGATGCCGCGCTTTTCACGCTCTTCGAGAAGATCGTAATAGACCTTGCCGGAGCACATGACGACGCGGCGGATCTTGTTGTCCTTCTGCAGCTTGATCGGGCCGTCCTTGATCACCTCGGCATCGTCCCAGAGCAGGCGATGGAAGGCGGATTCGCCGGCCATTTCGGCAAGCGTCGAGACCGCCCGCTTGTGGCGCAGCAGCGACTTCGGCGTCATCAGGATCAGCGGCTTGCGGAAGTCGCGCTTCAGCTGCCGGCGCAGGATGTGGAAGTAGTTCGCCGGCGTCGTGACGTTGGCGACCTGCATGTTATCCTCAGCGCAGAGCTGCAGGAAACGCTCGAGGCGGGCCGAGGAGTGTTCCGGACCCTGGCCCTCATAGCCATGCGGCAGCAGGCAGACGAGGCCCGACATGCGCAGCCACTTGCGTTCGCCCGACGAGATGAACTGGTCGAAGACCACCTGCGCGCCGTTGGCGAAATCGCCGAACTGCGCTTCCCAGAGCGTCAGCGCATTCGGGCGGGCCAGCGAGTAACCATATTCGAAACCGAGTACGGCTTCTTCCGAAAGCATCGAATTGATGACTTCGTAGCGCCCCTGCGTCGGTGAAAGATTGGCGAGCGGGATATAGCGTTCCTCGGTTTCCTGATCGTAGAGAACCGAGTGGCGCTGCGAGAAGGTGCCGCGTTCGCAATCCTGGCCGGACAGGCGTATCTTGCTGCCTTCGACACAGAGCGCGCCGAAGGAGAGCGCTTCGGCCATCGCCCAGTCGATACCCTCGCCGGTGGCGATCATGTTGGCGCGGTTTTCCATGAAGCGCTGGATCGTCCGGTGTGCGGTGAAGCCCGCCGGGATCTCGGACAGCTTGCGGCCGATGTCCTTCAGCGTCTTCATCGGCACGGCGGTCTTGCCGCGGCGCTGCTCGTCGGCATTGTCGGCGGCGCGCAGGCCCGACCACTCGCCGTCCAGCCAGTCGGCCTTATTCGGCTTATAGTGCTGGCCGGCCTCGAACTCCTGCTCAAGATGGGCGCGCCAATCGGCCTTCATCTTTTCGACTTCGCCTTCGGTGAGCAGGCCCTCGGCGACGAGGCGGGCCGCATAGAGCTGCAGCACGGTCTTGTGGCCACGGATCACCTTGTACATCTTCGGCTGCGTGAAGGACGGTTCGTCGCCTTCATTGTGGCCGTAGCGGCGGTAGCAGAACAGGTCGACCACCACAGGCTTGTGGAACTTCATGCGGAATTCGGTCGCGACCTTCGCCGCATAGACCACCGCTTCCGGATCGTCGCCGTTGACGTGGAAGATCGGCGCCTCGATCATCTTGGCGACGTCGGACGGATAGGGCGACGAACGCGAGAAGGCCGGGTTCGTGGTGAAGCCGATCTGGTTGTTGATGATGACGTGCATGGTGCCGGCGACGCGATGGCCGCGCAGGCCGGAAAGGCCAAGGATTTCGGCAATGACGCCCTGGCCGGCGAAGGCGGCGTCGCCATGGATCAGGAGCGGCAGAACCTTGGCGCGTTCGGACAGCGGAATGATGTCGCCATCCCATACCGTGGCGCTCATGTCCTGCTTGGCGCGGGCCTTGCCCATGACGACAGGGTCGACGATTTCGAGGTGCGACGGGTTTGCCGTCAGCGAGACGTGGACCTTGTTGCCGTCGAATTCGCGGTCGGAAGAGGCGCCGAGATGGTACTTGACGTCGCCCGAGCCTTCGACTTCGTCGGGTGCGTAGGAGCCGCCCTTGAACTCGTGGAAGATCGCCCGGTGCGGCTTGCCCATGACCTGGGACAGCACGTTGAGGCGGCCGCGATGGGCCATGCCGAACACGGCTTCCTTGAGGCCGAGATGGCCGCCGCGCTTGAGGATCTGCTCCAAGGCCGGGATCAGCGACTCGCCGCCGTCGAGGCCGAAACGCTTGGTGCCCTTGAACTTGACATCGAGGAACTGCTCGTAACCTTCGGCTTCGACCAGCTTGGCGAGGATCGCCTTCTTGCCTTCAGCCGAGAAGGCGACGCCCTTATCAGGCCCTTCGATACGCTCCTGGATCCAGGCCTTCTCCTCAGGATTGGAGATATGCATGAATTCGACGCCGAGCGTCGAGCAATAGGTGCGCTCGAGGATATCGATCATCTCGCGGATGGTCGCGTATTCCAGGCCGAGCACGTTGTCGATGAAGATCCTGCGGTCGTAATCGGCTGAGGTGAAGCCGTAATTTTCCGGCGACAGCTCGCGATAGTCGTCGACCGAAGCGGCGATTCCGAGCGGGTCGAGCTTGGCATGCAGGTGGCCGCGCATGCGGTAGGCGCGGATCATCATGATGGCGCGCACGGAATCGCGCGTCGCCTGCAGCACATCGGCGCCGTCGGCGGGCTTGCCCTGCGCTTCGGCCTTGGCCTTGACCTTGGTTTCGATGACCTTTTCGACGATGCCCCAATCGCCGTCGAGAGCCGACACCAGGTCGCCGCCGGCCTGGATCGGCCAGTTCTTCTTGCGCCAGGAAGCCCCCTTGGCCGCCCTTTTCACATCGCTGGGATCTTCCTCCAGCGCCTTGAAGAAGGCGCGCCACTGATCGTCGACCGATGCCGGGTCCTCTTCGTAGCGCGCGTGAAGCTGCTCGATATAGGCAGCGTTGGCGCCATCCAGAAACGAGGTGATCTGAAACTGCTCGTTGGCTTCTTGCCGTGCCATGGTGATATGCGGACGCTTCCGTCCGCCTCCTGACTTTGATGAATTTGCCGGCTCGATCGCCGGCTGCCGCATTCCCATTGCCGCCTGTCCGCGGCGCATCTGCCTGTCTCGTGCCGAAGACCGGGCGGAAGCGCAGATGCCGCTCCTCCGCCCGGGGTATAGGTTGGTTTAGCCCTTGAGGACTTCAACCAGCGTCTTGCCGAGGCGGGCCGGAGACGGCGACACCTTGATGCCTGCCGATTCCATCGCCGCGATCTTCGATTCCGCGTCGCCCTTGCCGCCGGAAACCACGGCGCCGGCATGGCCCATAGTGCGGCCCTTCGGCGCCGTGCGGCCGGCAATGAAGCCGGCCATCGGCTTCTTGCGGCCCTTCTTGGCCTCGTCCTTGAGGAACTGCGCCGCGTCTTCCTCTGCCGAGCCGCCGATTTCGCCGATCATGATGATCGACTGGGTGGCTGCGTCGGCCAGGAACATTTCCAGCACGTCGATGAACTCGGTGCCCTTGACCGGGTCGCCGCCGATGCCAACGGCCGTCGTCTGGCCGAGGCCTTCATTGGAGGTCTGGAACACGGCTTCATAGGTCAGCGTGCCCGAACGGGAGACGATGCCGACCGAACCCTTGCGGAAGATCGAGCCCGGCATGATGCCGATCTTGCATTCTTCCGGCGTCATGATGCCCGGGCAGTTCGGCCCGAGCAGGCGCGACTTGGAGCGGTCGAGGCGCGCCTTGACGCGCACCATGTCCATGACGGGGATGCCTTCGGTGATGCAGGTGATGAACGGGATCTCGGCGTCGATCGCCTCGATGATCGCATCGGCAGCACCGGCCGGCGGAACATAGATGACGGTCGCGTCGGCGCCGGTCTTTTCCTTGCCCTCGGCAACGGTCGCGAAGATCGGCAGGCTTTCGCCCTTTGCGCCGGTCCAGGTTTCGCCGCCCTTCTTCGGGTGGATGCCGCCGACCATCTGCGTGCCGTAATAGGCGAGCGCCTGTTCGGTGTGGAACGTGCCGGTCTTGCCGGTCAGACCCTGAACGAGGATCTTGGTGTCTTTATTGACGAGAATAGACATTCTTTCAGATCCTTCAAAATTAGCCGTTGATCGCCGCGACGATCTTCTTGGCCGCATCGTCCAAGTCGTCAGCCGCCGTGATCGCCAGACCCGACTCGTTCAGGATCTTCTTGCCGAGCTCGACATTGGTGCCTTCAAGGCGCACGACGAGCGGAACCTTGAGGCCGACTTCCTTGACCGCGGCAATGACGCCCTCGGCGATGACATCGCACTTCATGATGCCGCCGAAGATGTTGACGAGAATGCCTTCGACCTTGGGGTCTGCGGTGATGATCTTGAAAGCCGCAGCAACCTTCTCCTTGCCGGCGCCGCCGCCGACGTCGCAGAAGTTGGCCGGCTCCTTGCCGTAGAGCTTGATGATATCCATCGTCGCCATGGCAAGGCCCGCGCCGTTGACCATGCAGCCGATGTTGCCGTCGAGCGCGACATAGGCGAGGTCCCACTTCGAGGCCTCGATTTCCTTGGCGTCTTCTTCGGTTTCGTCGCGCAGCGTCTTGACGTCGTCGTGACGGAAGAGCGCATTGCCGTCGAAGGACATCTTCGCGTCGAGAACACGCAGGCGGCCGTCCTTCATGACGATCAGCGGATTGACCTCGAGCAGCGCCATGTCCTTCTCGTTGAAGGCCTTGTAAAGCGCCGGGAAGAGCGACTTGGCATCTTCGGCGGCAGCGCCATCGAGCGCGAGCGCCTTGACGATCGCAGCAACGTCGGCAGCCGTCACGCCGGTCTCAGGATCGATGGCGATCGTCTGGATCTTCTCCGGCGTGTCATGGGCGACAGCCTCGATATCCATGCCGCCTTCGGTGGACACCACGAAAGCCACGCGGCCGACCGAGCGATCGACCAGCAGCGAGCAATAGAGCTCGCGAGCGATGTCGGCGCCGTCTTCGATGTAGAGGCGGTTGACCTGCTTGCCGGCTTCGCCGGTCTGCGCCGTCACCAGCGTATTCCCGAGCATTTCCTTGGCATGGGCGACCACTTCGTCGATCGACTTGGCGAGACGCACACCGCCCTTGGCATCGGGGCCCAGTTCCTTGAACTTGCCCTTGCCGCGGCCGCCGGCATGGATCTGGCTCTTGACCACGTAAAGCGGACCGGGAAGCGACTTGGCGGCAGCCTCGGCTTCTTCAACCTTGAGAATAGCCACACCTTCGGCAACCGGCGCGCCATAGCCCTTCAGCAGAGCCTTGGCCTGATATTCATGAATGTTCATGGGTGTATCCCTGTTTCGATTACTTCAGCCCAGCAACTACTTGAGGGCAGGCGCGATGTTGATGCAGGCTTCGCAGAGACCGGCGACGGCGCCGACGGACTTGTCGAAGGCTTCCTTCTCGGTCTTGTTGAGATCGATCTCGATGATGCGCTCGACGCCGCCGGCGCCGATGACGGTGGGAACGCCGACATACATGTCCTTGACGCCGTACTGGCCGCTGAGGTGAGCCGCGCAGGGCAGAACGCGCTTCTTGTCCTTGAGGTAGGATTCGGCCATCTCGATCGCCGAGGCGGCCGGGGCGTAATAGGCCGAGCCGGTCTTCAGCAGGCCGACGATCTCGGCGCCGCCGTCACGGGTGCGCTGGATGATCTCTTCGAGGCGCTCCTTGGTGACCCAGCCCATGGTGACGAGATCGGTGAGCGGAATGCCGCCGACCGTCGAGTAGCGGGCGAGCGGCACCATCGTGTCGCCGTGGCCGCCGAGAACGAAGGCCGTGACGTCCTGGACGGACACGTTGAATTCCTTGGCGAGGAAAAGCCGGAAGCGCGAGGAGTCGAGAACGCCGGCCATGCCGACGACCTTGTTGGCCGGAAGACCGGAAAACTTCTGCAGCGCCCAGACCATGGCGTCGAGCGGGTTGGTGATGCAGATCACGAAGGCATTCGGGGCATATTTCTTGATGCCGGCGCCGACCTGTTCCATGACCTTGAGGTTGATGCCGAGAAGATCGTCGCGGCTCATGCCCGGCTTGCGGGCAACGCCTGCGGTGACGATGCAGACGTCAGCGCCTTCGATCGCGGAATAGTCGCTGGCGCCCGTCAGGTTGACGTCGAAGCCTTCGACCGGCGAGGACTGGGAAATATCGAGACCCTTGCCCTGGGGGATGCCGTCGGCAATGTCGAAGAGGACGATGTCGCCCAGTTCCTTCAGGCCGGCGAGATGCGCCAGCGTGCCACCAATCATGCCAGAACCAATGAGTGCGATCTTGTTACGCGCCATTTCGCTGTTTCCTTTGCGATCAAATTCGTCGAGCGACACGCAGCAAGGCACCGCTCAATGACGCAATCGCATAGACCCAAAGCCTAAAAATGGCAATCCATTATTTTTGATGCAGCATTTTCAATCGTTTAGATATAAAAATTCTTACGTAAACGTAAGATATTATGTCACCGGATTGTTACTCTGCGGCGCGCTTCTCATGGTGCAGCGCAAGATATTCGGCGCTGCGCATCTCAAACAGCCGCGATGCGGTGCGGTCGAATTCAAAACCCTCGGTGCCCCGTCGGTGCACCAAAAGCTCCTCCGGCATCGCCGCCGCAGAAATGTAAAGCCGCACCGCATGATCGTAGAAGGTGTCGACCAGAATGATGAAGCGCTTGATCTGGTTGCGCTTTTCCGGCCCCAGCAAGGGAACGTGATCGAGGAAGACCATATCGAAGCGCTCGGCGATGGCGAGGAAATCGGCCGCCCCGAGCGGTCTGTCGCAAAGATCGGCGAAGGAAAACCGCGCCATGCGATCGACGGCGAGCGGCACATGGATGGCGCGCCCCTTCATCGGAATATCGAGCGGCTGCGCCTTGCGCCCGTGCAGTGCCTGCGTCCAGGACGCATCCATCGCCATGTCGTTATGGTCGTTGATCGGCACCAGATAGACCGGCTGGCTGCTCAGCTTTTCCATCCGGTAATCGGTCGGCGAATCCAGGGTGACGACGTCGACATGCTGCTTGAGAAGAGCGACGAAGGGCAGGAACAGGCCGCGATTGAGACCATCCGTGTAGAGATTGTCGGGCTCGACATTCGAGGTCGCGACCAGCACGCATCCGCGCGCGAATAGCTCGGAAAACAGCCGCGACAGGATCATCGCATCGGCGATGTCGGTGACCGTGAATTCGTCGAAGCAGAGCAGTTCCGCTTCCTCGTAAAGGGCTGCGGCAACCGGCGGCATCGGATCGGCCTGCTTCGTCTCGCCGTTCTTGAGCTTCAGCCGGTGCGCCGCGATGCGATTGTGCACATCCGCCATGAATTCGTGGAAATGCGCGCGGCGCTTCTTCCGGCACGGCGCCATCGAGAAGAACATGTCCATCAGCATGGTCTTGCCGCGCCCGACGCTGCCGTGGATATAAAGCCCCTTGATGCCAACGGCGGATTTCTTCTTGGCGGCGAACAGCCAGCCGAGCGCGCTCGATTTTGCCGCCGGCCGCCGCTGCTTCAGCCCGGCCAGCACCCGGTCGAGGCTCTTTGCCACGTCCATCTGGGCGGAATCGACCTGCAGCGCGCCCGAGGCGGTCAGCGCTTTAAGCTGTTCGCAGACGCTGAGCGCGTAGTCCGGCATGGGTTGCATGAGGGCATGTCCGCCTGTCAGTCATCGGCGGAGGCCCGCCGGATCGTTTACCGCGCCGGTTTCTTTTACCGCCGGTTGGTTTACCGGCTGAGGCTGATCTGCTGGCCCGTGCTGGTCTGGCCCTCGAAGCGGTTGTCGGCCGTCTTGTAGACGCTGCCGAGCTGGTTGCCCGAGCGGTCCTTGAGCAGCACCTGCTTGCCGGCAACCTCCCAGGAGCCCATCGCCGTCAGCTCGCCGACGCAGCCGCGCGTACCGCCGCGCGAACCGCTGCCGAGATTGGTCAGCGTCAGGAACATGTCGCAGCTGCCATTGACGCGCCAGCTTCCGACCATCGATTCCTTGGTGACATCGAGTGCATTCGCGGCCATTGCACCGGACTGCGCACCGGGCATCGGTGCCGTCGAGGCCGGCGCCGCCGGGAACTGCGAATTGTTGACCGGCGGAAGCTGCCCGCCCTGCACCGAGGGAACCGGCTGCGCCGTCAACGGCGCCGGCCCGGCATTCGGGCTGGAGTTGTAATCATATGCCGTACGCTGACAACCGGCTAGCGCGAGAGCCACCACCAGACCTGTCATCGCATATCGCAATTGCATCATCATACTCCTGAGTTCGGCCAGCGCCGCAGAGAAACCGGCGTGAGACAAGTCCGATTATCGTAACTCGCTTTGGTTAATCAAGTCGGACGGCATAAATTGCCCGTGACAACAACTAACCGAAAAACGATACAGTTCAACTGTCCCGCTGCAAAACTTCCTGCACATAGAATTTGTCAGCAAGGTGTTGCGCGCGCCGATCTCTGTCCGGATCCCGGTCGAACTCCCGCAATATCCCGGAATATCGCGCGCACCGGCACCGAGGCGCTGCGCGGCCTGGTCTCCGAAACGCCTCCGGGATCGAAGCCGTCTCTTCAACCATCGGCATGCATGCTGATCAGACCCGGCGCTCGACCATCATCTTCTTGATTTCGGCGATTGCCTTGGCCGGGTTGAGACCCTTCGGGCAGGTCTGCGCACAATTCATGATCGTGTGGCAGCGATAGAGGCGGAACGGGTCCTCAAGATTGTCGAGACGTTCGCCGGTCGCCTCGTCTCTGGAATCGATCAGCCAGCGATAGGCCTGCAGCAGCACGGCCGGACCGAGATAGCGGTCGCCGTTCCACCAGTAGCTCGGACAGGAGGTCGAGCAGCAGGCGCAGAGGATGCATTCATAGAGGCCGTCGAGCTTCTGCCGGTCCTCATGGCTCTGCTTCCACTCCTTGGCGGGCGCCGGCGACACCGTCTTCAGCCAGGGTTCGATCGAACGATGCTGGGCGTAGAAGTTGGTGAGGTCGGGCACCAGATCCTTGACGACAGGCAAATGCGGCAGCGGATAAATCTTCACCGCGCCGGTGATATCGTCGAGGCCCTTGGTGCAGGCGAGCGTATTGGTGCCGTCGATATTCATCGCGCAGGAGCCGCAGATACCCTCGCGACAGGAACGGCGCAGCGTCAGCGTCGGGTCGATCTTGTTCTTGATGTAGAGCAGACCGTCGAGCACCATCGGGCCGCAATCGTCGACATCGATATAGAAAGTATCGATAGACGGGTTCTGCCCGTCATCCGGGCTCCAGCGGTAGACGCGGAATTCGCGGGTGTTCGTCGCACCCGCCGGCTTCGGCCAGACCTTGCCTTCGCGCATCTGAGAATTCTTGGGGAGAGCGAGTTCAACCATACCAGGTTCCTCTTGAGATCAGTACACGCGAGCCTTCGGCTCGATCTTGTACGGATCGATGCCTTCGGCAATCAGCTGGGTGTGAACCGGGCGGTAGTCGAGCTTGACGTCGCCGGCTTCGCCGACCCAGGCAAGTGTGTGCTTGCGCCAGTTGACGTCGTCGCGGCCGGCGAATGCACCCTCGGTGTAATCCTCGCGGGCATGTGAACCGCGGCTCTCCTTGCGGGCTTCGGCGCCGTAGATCGTGGTGATGGCGTTGGCCATCAGGTTCTGCAGCTCCAGCGTCTCCACAAGATCCGAGTTCCAGATCATCGAGCGGTCGGTGACCTTGATATCGCGCATTTCCTGCCAGATCGCCGAGATGCGCCGGCAGCCGGATTCCAGCGATTCCTGCGTGCGGAAGACGGCCGCGTCTTCCTGCATGGCGCGCTGCATCTTCTCGCGCAGTTCCGCCGTCGGCGTGCCGCCGCTGGCGTGACGCAATCCGTCGAAGCGGTCCATGATCTTGTCGCAGGCAGCGACGTTGAGATGCGGGATCGGCGCCGCGCGGTCGATGACTTCGCCGGCGCGGATCGCAGCGGCGCGGCCGAAGACCACGAGGTCGATCAGTGAGTTGGAGCCGAGGCGGTTGGCGCCGTGCACCGAGGCGCAGCCGGCCTCACCGACAGCCATCAGGCCCGGAATGATCCGCTCCGGATTGGCGCTGTCGGCATTCAGCACTTCGCCCCAATAATTGGTGGGAATGCCGCCCATATTGTAGTGAACGGTCGGCAGAACAGGGATCGGCTCGCGGGTAACGTCGACGCCGGCGAAGATCTTGGCGCTCTCGGAAATGCCCGGCAGCCGCTCATGCAGCACGGCCGGATCGAGGTGGTCGAGATGCAGGAAGATGTGGTCCTTGTTCTTGCCGACGCCGCGGCCTTCGCGGATCTCCAGCGTCATGCAGCGCGAAACGACGTCGCGCGAGGCAAGGTCCTTGGCCGACGGCGCGTACCGCTCCATGAAGCGCTCGCCCTCGGAGTTGACGAGGTAACCGCCTTCGCCGCGTGCGCCTTCGGTGATCAGACAGCCCGAACCGTAGATGCCGGTCGGATGGAACTGGACGAATTCCATGTCCTGCAGCGGCAGGCCGGCGCGCGCCACCATGCCGCCGCCGTCGCCGGTGCAGGTGTGGGCAGAGGTCGCCGAGAAATAGGCGCGGCCGTAGCCGCCGGTCGCCAGCACCACCATCTTGGAGGCGAAGCGATGGATCGTGCCGTCGTCGAGGCACCAGGCGACGACGCCGGTGCAACGGCTGCCGTCTTCCGACATGATCAGGTCGAGCGCGAAATACTCGATGAAGAATTCGGCGTTGTGGCGCAGCGACTGGCCGTAGAGCGTGTGCAGGATGGCGTGGCCGGTGCGGTCGGCAACGGCGCAGGTGCGCTGCACCGGCGGGCCTTCACCGTAATTCTGCATATGGCCGCCGAACGGGCGCTGGTAGATCTTGCCTTCCTCGTTGCGCGAGAACGGCACGCCGTAATGTTCGAGCTCATAGACCGCCTTCGGCGCTTCCATGGTCAGATACTGCATGGCATCGACGTCGCCGAGCCAGTCGGACCCCTTGACGGTGTCGTAAAGGTGCCACTGCCAGCTGTCGGGCGTCATGTTGCGCAGCGACGCGGCGATGCCGCCCTGGGCCGCGACCGTGTGCGAGCGGGTCGGGAATACCTTCGTGATGCAGGCCGTGCGGAAACCCTGCTCGGCCATCCCGAGCGTGGCGCGCAAGCCGGCGCCGCCGGCGCCGACGACGATCACGTCGTAGGAATGATCGACATATTTGTAGGCCTTGCCGTTCTGGGCGGGTGAAGTCGGTGCCATAGCGAGCTTATCCTACGAATGCGATTTTCAGAATGGCGAAGAGACAGAGGCCGGCGATCAGGATCGCAAAGAAGGTGTTCAGCATTAGTAGAGCGATCTTGCCGAACTCGCCATGCACATAATCCTCGATGATGACCTGCATGCCGAGCTTCATGTGGATGACGCCTGAGATCACCATCAGCCCCATGACGACCGCGACGAACGGGTTCGACAGCGCGCGGACCACATCCGCATAGGGCGCGCCGGCATAGGCGATCATGAAGAAGAGGAAGAACAGGATGAGCGGAACATTGGCGACGGCCGTCAGACGCTGGCGCCAGAAATGGTCCGTGCCGTCCTTGGCGGAGCCGAGCCCGCGAACCTTGCCGAGGGGGGTGCGCATATCCATGAGAGGACCTTCAGAAGCGAATGAGGAAGCCGATCACCCAGACCAGCACGGTCAGACAGAGCGACCCGACGATGTTGGCGATGGCGAGCTTGGTCGAGAATTCCTTCCCGAAGCCGTAGCCGAGATCCCACATGAAATGGCGGAAGCCGCCGAGCATGTGGTGCAGCAGCGCCCAAGTATAGCCGAGCAGCACGAGCTTGCCGAGAAGGCTGCCGAGCACCCAGTTGGCCCAGTCATAGGAGCCCTGGCCGCTTGCCGCCGCGATCAGCCACCAGGCGACCAGCAGCGTGCCGACATAGAGCGCACCGCCGGTAATGCGGTGGACGATGGACATGACCATGGTGGGAATAGGTTTGTAGATTTGCAAATGCGGCGACAGGGGCCGGTTATTTGTCACGTTCGCCATCAGAACCTCGCGGCGGCTTCTCTGCGCTCCCGGATTTCGGAGCATGCTCAGTCAACCACACGAACGACAAATTCTCTGTGTGCGTTGCATCAATTGCGACGTTTAATCACCGAAAACGCCGACGACAAGCACAATCGCTGTCTTGCCTTAATTTAATCGATTCGGGTTACCACGAAATTTGCAGGCCAGCGAAACTGGTGTTTTCAGCTCAATATTTATGCCGTTCTTCCGAGCCGCATGGACAAGCTGCCGCTTTTGGCGCAATCTGGCGTTAACGATTTGTTAACGATCGGAATTCCGGAGGCCGGCGTCCATGTTTCGCAGTCTATCCGCAGTCGCCCTGCTTGCCCTGTCTGCACTTGCCGTGTTCCCCGCCACTGCCGGCGAGCGCCGTTTTGATCATCGCTTCGCTGATCAACGCGTCGTTGGCCATCGCCACGCCTTTCACAACGGGTTGTTTCTCGGCCGACATATGGGCTGGCGCGATCGCGGCATCCGTTTCGACAGCGCCTATGGCCGCGGGCACCACAGAGAGCGGATGCCGTTCTTGAAGCAGTTTTCGTCGGCGGCGACCAATCGCGTCTCTCGCAGCGGCCTGATCATCATCGCACCCCAGCCGCCGGGTGGCGACGGCGGCGACACCTATGCCGGCTCCTATGCCTATCAGGTCGATGGCGGGACGTATGTCGGCGGCAATGGATACGGATATTATCCGGCGGCACGGCCCGAGCCGACGGCCCCGAAGGCAAAGGTCATCGACGTGGCCGTCCAGGACGACCCCTGCACCTACGAGGCCAATGTCTGCGTCATCCGGCCCTAAGATCTTGAGCCGAACCGCCACACCGTCGTCTTCTTGATTTCGCTGTCTTCCAGCGCCCGCGTCACCGGCACCTCGTAAACCGCGCGGAATTCCAGCCGGTCCCGCGGCAGATAGCTGCGGCCGGGATCGCCGACCAGAACCAGCTTGCCCTCCGCCGTCAGCCGCGACAGCCAGGGAATGAGGGCGTCGGCAAAGGCGCGGTCGTAGAAGACGTCGCCGGCAAGCACGATATCCGCATCGACGACCCTGCCGATCAGATCGGCGCCGGTAAATCCGAGGAAAACGCCATTGGCTTCGGCATTCAGCCGGATCGCGCTCTCCGTCCAGGGATCGATATCGGCGGCCGTCACTTCAAGGGCGCCGGCCATCGCAGCCGCTATGCCGACGAGGCCGGAGCCGCTGGCGAAATCCAGCACGCGCTTGCCGCGCACCATCTCAGGATGATCGAGGATATAGCGCGCCAGTCCCTGGCCGCCCGCCCAGGCAAAAGCCCAGAAGGGCGGCGGCAGGCCGATCGCCTCCAGCTCCTCCTCCGTCTTCAGCCAGAGTTCATGGGCTTCGCTTGCCAGATGCAGCGAAATCTCCGGAACATGCGGCGGCGCCATCACGCTGGTATTGGCGCGGATGAAGGCTTCGGGATCGGTTTTCAACGCGGCGGATTGTCCAGCCCGCCCATGCGGCAGACTTCGGCCCATTCGTCGTCCGTCACCGGCTGCACGGAAAGGCGCATGGAGGTGACGAGCGACATCTTGGCGAGTTTTTCGCTCGCCTTGACATCCTTCAGCGTCACCGGCTTCGGCATGTCCATGACGGCGCGAATATGGACGCAATCCCACTTCGGGTCGCCCTTGGCGGTGGAATCGGGCTGCGACAGGGCGGAAACTTCGACAATCCCGACGATCTCCAGCCCGTCATTGGAATGATAGAAGAAGCCCTTGTCGCCGATCTGCATCGCCCGCATGTTGTTGCGCGCCAGATAATTGCGTACGCCGGTCCATTCCGTGCCCTTTTCGCCGGCAGCCTTCTGCTGCTCCCAGGACCAGGAGGCGGGTTCGGATTTATAAAGCCAGTGCGCCATGCCTCACGCCTCCGGCTTGTTGAAGACCCAGTTATAGGCCTTGACCTCGACGCTTTCGAACAGCCCGGCCTTGGCATAGGGATCGGCATCGGCAAGCGCCCGCGCCGCCTCCTTCGTCTCCGCTTCGACGATGATCAGGCTGCCGCAGGCTTTGCCCTCGTCATCGAGAAACGGGCCGGCGATCTTCAGCGTGCCCGCGGCGTTCAGCCCGTTCAGATAGTCGAGATGCGTCGGACGCGTCTCCATGCGCACGTTCAGATGGCCCGGCTTGTCCTTGCAGAGAAGGGCGAAAAGCATGTCTGTCTCCTATTCGGTGGTGATTGGGCGCGTCATCAGCTGCTCGATCGCTTCTGCTATATCGAGCCTGCCGTCGATGATGGCGGAAACGGCGTCGGTGATCGGCATGCTGACCGCAAGCTCTGCCGCAAGCCGCGAGGCGACGGAGGCGGCAAGCGCGCCTTCCACCAGCGCGCCCTGCAGCGGATCGGCTTTTTCGCCGCGCCCGAGCGCGATGCCGAAGCGCAGGTTTCGCGATTGATGGCTGGTTGCCGTCAGCACCAGATCGCCGAGACCGGAAAGCCCGCGCACCGTATCGGCCTGCCCGCCCTTGGCGACGACGAAGCGCGACATTTCCGCAAGCCCGCGCGCAATCAGCGCCGCACGGGCGGAATCGCCGATGCCGCCGCCTTCGACGATGCCGCAGGCAATCGCCAGCACATTCTTCAGCGCGCCGCCGAGCTGCACGCCGATCCGGTCGCTCGAAGCATAGAGCCGGAAGGTCCGGCCTGATATCGCCTGGGCAAGCCGCTCGGCGACCTCCATATCCTCGGCCGCAATCGCCATCGCCGTCGGCAGACCCTTGGCGATATCGGCGGCGAAGCCCGGGCCGGAGAGCACGGCGATGGGATGGTCGGGCAGTTCCCGTTCCAGCATGTCGGTCAGAAGGTTGCCGGTCGCCCGCTCGATGCCCTTGGCGCAGGTGACGACAATGGCATCCTTGGAGAGATAGGGGCCGTACTGCCGGGCCGCATCGGCCTGCGCCTGCGACGGCATGGCAAAAAGCACGATCGAGGCGCCGGCGATCGCCTCCGCCTCGGCGGAAAATTCCAGCGTATCGGGCAGGTAAATACCGGGCAGCGCCGCATCATGCAGCCGTTCGGCCTTCAGATCTGAAATCAGCGACGGATTACGCCCGACAAGCGTCACCGCGCTGCGGCCGGCAAGGGCGATGACGGCGGCGAGCGCCGTTCCGAAAGCCCCCGATCCGACGACGGCGATGTTTTCGCTCATGCCTTGGCCCCTCTCTTTCCGAAACCGATCAGCGTTTGCGCATTGGAATCGAGCGGCCAGCGCGAGCGCGGCTGGACGTCGAGCGGATCCGGCGCGGCACCGGTCGCCATGCGCTCCAGCCCCGCCCAGGCGATCATCACCGCATTGTCGGTGCAGAGGCTGAGCGGCGGCGCGATGAAGCGGAAGCCGTTCTTGTCGCAGAGCGCCTGCAGCGTGCCGCGCAATTCGAGATTGGCGGCGACGCCGCCGGCAACGACAAGCGCCGGCTTCTCACCAGTCGCTGAGCCAGCCGCTGGCAATGTCGCGACAAATTCCGTTTTGAACCGCTGCAGGCCGCGGCCGATACGGTCCTTCAGCGTCCGCGAAATCGCCTTCTGGAACGAGGCGCAGATATCGGCCACATCCTGATCGCTGAGTGGCGCGATATCCTGCGCCGCCTGCCGCACAGCTGTCTTCAGGCCGGAGAAGGAGAAATCGAGCCGTGCCTCGCCGACCAGCGGCCGCGGAAAGTCGAAGCGATCGGGGTTGCCGGCCTGCGCCATCCGCTCCACCGCCGGGCCGCCGGGATAGGGCAGGCCGAGCAGCTTTGCCGTCTTGTCGAAGGCTTCGCCCAGCGCATCGTCGATCGTCGTGCCCCAGCGCTCGTACTGCCCGACACCACGCACCAGGATGAGCTGGGTGTGGCCGCCGGAAACAAGCAGCATCAGATAGGGAAAGGAAAGCCCGTCCGTCAGCCGCGCCGTCAGCGCATGGCCTTCGAGATGGTTGATCGCATAGAGCGGCTTGCCGGCGGCTCTGGCGATCGCCTTGCCGGTCATCAAGCCGACAAGCAGCCCGCCGATCAGCCCCGGCCCCGACGTGGCGGCGATGGCATCGACATCATCGAGCGACACATTGGCGCGCTTCAGCGCCTCCTCGATCAGCTCGTCCAGCGCTTCGACATGGGCGCGTGCGGCGATCTCTGGCACCACGCCGCCATAGGCGCTATGCTCGTCGAGCTGGGAAAGCACGACATCCGACAGCACGTTGGACTGCCCCTCCGCGTCGCGCTCGACGACCGCGGCGGCGGTCTCGTCGCAGCTCGTTTCGATGCCAAGGATGCGCAGAAAGGGAACCATGAAGCCTGTTCGTTGATTGCGATGGGATGGAAACCCGTTTACGAGAACTCCGGTAACAACGGAATAGAGCGGATGCAAACAAAACCTTTCCGGATCGGTACGCGGGGCAGCCCGCTGGCGCTTGCCCAGGCGCATGAGGCCCGCGACAGGCTGATGGCGGCGCATCATCTGCCCGAGGAAATGTTCGAGATCGTCGTGCTGACGACCAAGGGCGACCGCATCACCGACCGATCGCTGGCCGAGATCGGCGGCAAGGGCCTGTTCACCGAGGAGCTTGAACAGAAGCTTACATCAGGCGAGCTGGATTTCGCCGTGCATTCCGCCAAGGATATGGCGACGAAACTGCCCGAGGGGCTTCATCTCTCCGCCTATCTGCCGCGTGAAGATATCCGCGACGCCGTCATCGGCCGCACCGCGCCCAAACTGATCGACCTGCCGCATGGCGCCACCGTCGGTTCCTCGTCGCTGCGCCGCCAGGCGCTGATCCGCCGCATGCGGCCCGATATCAATGTCGTGACCTTCCGCGGCCTGGTGGAAACGCGCCTGCGCAAGCTCGAAGAGGGCGAGGTCGACGCGACGCTCTTGGCGCTTGCCGGCCTGAAACGGCTGGGGAAGGTCGAGGTTATCACAGATATCCTCGATCCCGACAGTTTCCCGCCGGCGCCGGCGCAGGGGGCGATCTGCATCGAAAGCCGCATCGGCGATAACAGGATCGACGATCTGCTGGCGCCGGTCAACGATGCCGCGACCTTCGACACCGTCTCCTGCGAACGCGCCTTCCTCGCCGCGCTCGACGGCTCCTGCCGCACGCCGATCGGCGGTTATGCCGTCTGCGAAGGCGATCTGATCCGCTTCTCCGGCCTCATCATCACCCCTGACGGCCGCAGCCAGCATGCGGTGACGACCGACGGCCACCGCCGCGATGCGGCGGCCCTCGGCACCCGCGCCGGCCAGGACGTGCGCGCCAGGGCCGGCAGCGCGTTCTTCGACGACTGGCACTGACGCGGCCATGCGCGTGCTCGTCACCCGCCCCGCGCATTCGGCTGGAAAAACCGCACAACGGTTGCGCGACATGGGCCACGAGCCGCTGCTGCTGCCGCTGCGCCGACCGGCGCATGACAGCGCCGTGGCCGCACGTGCGCTTGCAGCCAGCCGCGGCCCGATCGCCGTGACCAGCGCCGAAGCCGTCAGGGTCATCTCTACTCTTGGTGAGCAACTTCGTCCGCATCTTGCCCGCCCGCTTTTCGCCGTCGGGGAGACGACCGCGGAAGCAGCGCGCAGCCTCGGCTTCCGCTCGGTCGCTTCGTCCCGAGGCAATGGCGGCGATCTCGCCGAGCTCGTCGGCGCGCAGATAGAGGACTTGCTCTACCTTGCCGGCACGCCGCGTGCGGAAACCTTCGAAGCAGGATTGCGTGAGCTCGGCATCCGCTTTTCCGTCGCTGAATGTTATCGCATGCAGCCGGTTGCCCCCCGCCCGGCCGAGATCGAAGCGATTTTTGCGGGCGGCCTGCCGGAGGCGGTTCTCTTCTATTCCCGGCAGACGGCCGAGGATTTTTTCAGCGTGACGGAACTCCGCTCGGCCCTGCCGGAGGAAAGCGGAATCCGCCTTCTTTGCCTCAGCGAAGGGGTGGCGCAAGCCATTCCGGCGACGCTGAGAAAAAATGCGGCGATTGCACCGATGCCGGATGAGAAAAGTCTTTTGTCGCTGCTTTGAATGCTTTACCGCCCAAATTTGATCTAACCTCTTCCCTTAATTGGCATCACTGTCTAGTTTCGTTGCAATGCAGGATAAAGAGGACCTCATGGTATCGGGAAACCCGCCACGCCATTCGAAGAGCGCCGACGAGCCGGTCACGATCGACCTCGAAGCACAGGATTTCGCCTCTGCAGCCGATACCGAAAAACCGGTCGAGAATGATGTCGGCGATGCCGACAACAGCCCCGCCGATGCCGGTGTGACATCCGAAACCGACGCTGCGCCGCAGGTCGAAGATGAACCGGCCGAGCCGGAAAAAGCCGAAGACGAAGACCAGCCCGCAACGGATTCGCGCCAGGAGCAGCCCGCCCCCGAGCCTGCCTTCACGCCTCCTCCCGAACAGCCGCGGCGCGCCGGCACCTCCGGTCTCATCGCCGCCGGCATCTTCGGCGGCCTCGTGGCGCTGCTTGGCGCCGGCGCCATTCAATATGCCGGCTATCTCCCGGGCTCCTCGGCGCCGCAGACGACCTCGCCTGACATCGCCGATCTGTCCGGCGAGATCGACGGCCTGAAACAGGCGGTCGCCAATCTTGCCGCCAATCCGGCGAGCGCAGATGACAGTGCGCTTGAAAAGCGTCTCGCCGCGCTGGAAACGTCTGCCAAGGCGCCCGCGGCCGCCGCACCGGCGGATTCGGCAAATGTCGAGGCACTCAACCAGAAGATTGCGGAACTGACCGGTCAGGTCGACCAGCTGCGCGCGACACTCGCCCAGTCTTCCGAGCAGCAGACGACGAGCGGCGCCGATATCGCCAAGCGTCTCGACGAGGCTGAGAAGAAACTGAACGCGCCGCGCGAGGATGTCGCCGTCGCCCGGGCGATCGCGGCGGCCGCCCTCAAGGCGGCGATCGATCGCGGCGGCCCGTTCCTGGCCGAACTCGACACCTTCGCCGGCGTTGCACCCGACGATCCGGCTGTCGCCGACCTCCGCGCCTTTGCCGAAACCGGCATTCCCTCGCGCGCCGAACTCATGCGTCAGGTGCCCGATGTCGCCACCGCGATCGTCGAAGCCGTCAACCAGCCGGATCCGAACGAGAGCTGGTCGGACCGGCTGATGTCGAGCGCCAAGTCGCTGGTATCAGTCCGCCCCGTCGGCAATATCGAGGGCGACAGCGTCGAAGCCGTCGCTGCCCGCATGGAGGACAAGGTGAAGAGCGGCGATCTGCCCGGCGCTTCCGCCGAATGGAACAGCCTGCCGGCTCCCGGCAAGCAGGCTTCCGCCGCCTTCAAGCAATCGCTCGAAGCGCGTATCCGCGTCGAGGAACTGGTCGGCGGGGCGCTGTCGAAAGCGGTTTCCGGCACCGGCAAGGAGGGATGAGACCATGCTGATCCGCCTTGTCGCCTTCGCCCTCTTCGTGCTGCTTCTCGCCTATGGCTTCTCCTGGCTCGCCGATCGTCCCGGCGACCTCTCGCTGATCTGGGAGGGCCAGATCTACCAGACGAAGCTGATCGTCGCCGCCAGTGCGATCATCGCTCTCGTTGCCGCCGTGATGATCGTCTGGTGGTTCATCCGCCTGGTCTGGACCTCGCCGCATTCGGTGACGCGTTATTTCCGCGCCCGCAAGCGCGACCGCGGTTATCAGGCGCTGTCGACCGGCCTGATCGCCGCCGGCGCCGGCAATGCGGCTCTCGCCCGCAAGATGGCCGCCCGCTCGCGCGGCCTCATCCGCGCCGATCAGGAGCCACTGATCAACCTGCTCGAGGCCCAGGCCGCCCTGATCGAAGGCCGCCATGACGAGGCGCGCGCCAAGTTCGAGGCCATGGCCAACGACCCCGAGACACGCGAACTCGGTCTGCGCGGCCTCTATCTCGAGGCCCGCCGCCTCGGGGCCAACGAGGCCGCCCGCCAATATGCCGAGAAAGCCGCCGACACCGCGCCCTATCTGCCCTGGGCCGCGCAGGCGACGCTCGAATACCGCAGCCAGGCCGGCCGCTGGGACGATGCGATCCGCCTGCTCGAACAGCAGAAGGCCGCCCGCGTCGTCGAAAAGGCCGACGCCAACCGTCTGCACGCCGTCCTCCTGACGGCGCGCGCCGGCGAGAAGCTGGAAGGTAACCCGACCGGCGCCCGCGACGACGCGCAGCAGGCGCTGAAGCTTGCCGCCGATTTCATTCCGGCCGCCCTCATTGCCGCAAAGGCGCTGTTTCGCGAAGGCGGCGTGCGCAAGGCCGCCTCGATCCTCGAACAGGCATGGAAATCGGCGCCGCATCCCGAGATCGGCCAGGCCTATGTCAGGGCCCGCAGCGGCGATTCCACCCTCGACCGGCTGAAGCGCGCCGAACGGCTGGAAGGACTGCGGCCGAACAACGTCGAATCCCTTGTCGTCGTCGCCCAGGCGGCGCTCGACGCGCAGGAATTCGCCAAGGCCCGCACCAAGGCGGAAGCCGCCGCCCGCATGCAGCCGCGCGAAGCCGCCTTCCTGCTTTTGGCCGATATCGAGGAAGCAGAGACCGGAGACCAGGGCCGCGTGCGCCACTGGCTGGCCCAGGCGCTGAAAGCCCCGCGCGATCCGGCCTGGGTGGCGGACGGTTTCGTGTCGGAGAAATGGCTGCCGGTATCGCCGGTAACCGGCCGCCTCGACGCCTTCGAATGGAAGGCGCCCTTCGGCCAGATCGAGGGGCCGCTCGAAGACGGCTCAGTGCCGCCCTCGATCGAAACCGCTTTGAAGACATTGCCGCCGCTGCGCGATATCAGGCCGGAAAGCCCGGTCAACGACCATCGCATCATCGAACTGGAACGCGCCGCGACGATCGCCGAGGCTGTGCGCCCGACGCCGGCCCCGGCAAAACCGAAGCCCGCCGAACCCGTCAGCGATAAAGCACCGGCACCGAGCGAAGCCAAACCTTTCTTTGGCGGCCGGCCGGATGATCCCGGCGTTCGCGATACCAGGGTGGAACCGGAACCCAAGACACGGCTCCGCCTTTTCTGAAATGGAACGAAAACCGCATGTTCGAACGCTTTCAGGCATTCTTCCAGAAGCTCACCGCCGACCACCCGAAAAAAGGTTTCGCCCCCGATGATCCACGCATCGCGGTGGCAGCGCTCTGCATGCAGGTCATGGAGGCCGACGGTCAGATCAAGGCCAGCGAGAAGAAGCGGCTGCGCAAGCTCCTGAAGGAGCAATATGCGCTCGACGGCAAGCAGCTCGATGCCCTGATGGCCGCCGGCCTCGAGGCCGAAAGCACCGCCGTCGATTATTACCGCTTCACCGCCGACCTCAAGCGCCATCTCAACACCGAGCAGCGGCTGGAGCTGATCGGCATTCTCTGGGACATCGTCTATGCCGATGGCGAACGCAGCGAAATGGAGGACCATGTGATCTGGCGGATCGCCGATCTGCTCGGCGTCTCCTCGCGCGAGCGCATCCAGAAGCGGCAAGAGGCCGCCGCCAGGGTGACGGATGTTCGGGTTGCGCAAGATGACAGCGACTGAGCAAAAGCCGAACCGCGACGGGCGCCCGATCCTCGTCGTCCTGCATCAGGAACGGTCGAGCCCCGGCCGTGTCGGCCAATTGCTCGTCGAAAAGGGCTACCGCCTCGATATCCGCCGCCCGGTTCTCGGCGAGCCGCTGCCGACGACGCTCGAAGAGCATGCCGGCGCCGTCGTCTTCGGCGGGCCGATGAGTGCCAATGATCCCGAGGACTTCGTCAAGAAGGAGATCGGCTGGATCGATGTGCCGCTACGGGAAAAACGCCCCTATCTCGGCATCTGCCTCGGCGCGCAGATGCTGGTGCGTCACCTCGGCGGCAAGGTGCAGCCGAATGCCGACGGCTCGACGGAGATCGGATGGTATCCATTAAGGCCGACAGAGCGGGGCCGTCTGCTGATGCATTGGCCGAAGATGGTCTATCATTTCCACCGCGAAGGCTTCGAGCTGCCGCACGGCGCCGAGCTGCTCGCTGAAGGCGATGCCTACCCGAACCAGGCCTTCCGCTATGACGGCAACGCCTGGGGCCTGCAGTTTCATGCCGAACTGACCCGGGTGATGATGCATCGCTGGGTGGTGCACGGCGCGCATCGCTTCATCCTGCCGAATGCCCAGCAGGGCCGCGAACACCTCGAAGGCCGCATGCTGTTCGACGCGCCACTGAAAGCCTGGCTGACCGAATTCCTCGATATCGTTTTCGAAGGCAAGACGGCGAAAGCCGCCTCTCCGATCACGCTTCCCGCATAAGGCGCCGTTCGGCAGGAGCCTCTATGTGCTGGGCGCGTCGAGCGTATCGATCTGCCGCAATTTCGGGAAACTCGAAGCCCAGATCGCCGCCACGGCAAGCGTTCCGATCCCGCCGATAACGACCGCCGGCACCGCACCGAAGATCGATGCCATCGTGCCCGCCCTGAACTCCCCGAGTTCGTTCGAAGCGCCGACGAACACCATGTTGACCGCATTGACGCGGCCGCGCAGATGATCCGGCGTCCAGAGCGCGATCAGGCTCTCGCGCACATAGACCGACACCATGTCGGCCGCCCCCATCAGGGCGAGTGCGGCGATCGAGACTTCGGTGTTGGTCGAGATGCCGAAGACGATCGTTCCCAGACCGAACAGGGCAACGCCTGTGAACATGTAGATGCCGGCGCGGTGCTTCAGCGGATAGGCGGCGAGGAAGATCGCCATGACGATGGCGCCGAGCCCCGGTGCGGCGCGCAGCAGGCCGAGCCCCCAGGGGCCGAGCGTCAGGATATCGCGGGCGAAGATCGGCATCAGTGCCGTCGCGCCGCCGAGCAGCACGGCGAAGAGATCGAGCGAGATCGCCCCGAGCACTACTCTTTCGGCGCGGATGAAACTGAAGCCGCCGAGGATCATCGCCCAGCTCTTGGCCTCGCCCGTCGTCTTCTGCTCCGGTTTCGGGATCATGTAGAGAAGAGCCGCGCCGAGCACGGAAAAGATCACCGCCACCGTATAGGCGGTCGTCGCGCTGACGCCATAGAGCAGACCGCCGATCACCGGCCCGGTGATCGCGGCGAGCTGCCAGGACGACGAATTCCAGGCGATCGCATTGGAAAGATCCTGCTCCGGCACCAGATTGGGTGCCAGCGACTGCACCGCCGGCGACATGAAGGCGCGCTCGATGCCGAAGATCAGAAGCACGGCGAAAACCGGCAGCGGCGTGAAGGTCCCCATGACAGTCATGACCAGCAGCGCCAGCGTGCAGAGCGCGCTGACCAGCGAGCAGAGTGCTGCGATCGCCCGGCGATTGTACCGGTCGGCCACCGAACCGGTGACGAGCATGAGCAGCAGCGACGGCAGGAACTGCACGAGACCGATCAGGCCGAGATAGATCGCCTTGCCCGTTTGGTCGTACATCTGCCAGCCGACGGCGACGCTGACGATCTGCTGCGAAAAGGACAGCAGGAAGCGCGCAAAAAAGAACCGTGTGTAGGACGAATGCCGGAACGCGGCAAAACGGTCTCCGGTGGGCGAAAACGACATCGGGTGTTTTCCGAGGAGACGGGCGCCGGAAGTGCTGCAAGGCCGCCCGTTAAACATGATTCACCGCGCGTTCCCACACGGCACTTGCTCGTTTAGTCGCCAATGTCTACATGTCTGTCAACAACGAATTGGAGAAGACGATGTTTGCGCTGTTTCAAACCATTGATTTGGCTTTGAATATTTACACCTGGATCCTGATTGCCAGTGCCATTTTTTCCTGGCTCTATGCCTTTAACGTCATCAACTCCAGCAATCAGTTCGTCAATTCGGTCGGCACGTTCCTCTATAACGTCACCGAACCGGTGCTGAAGCCGATCCGTAGCCGGTTGCCGAACCTTGGCGGTATCGACATTTCGCCGATTATTCTGCTGCTGATTATCTTCTTCCTGCGCACCTTGCTTTGGACAACGCTGTATCCGCTGGTCGCTTGAGCCGTCCCTGGAAGCAATTCGACGATCATCTCCGCCTCGCCGTCCGGCTGACGCCGAATGGCGGGCGTGACGCGATCGACGGCATCGAGGCCGACGGCGAGGGCGAGACTTTCCTGAAGGCGCGCGTCACCTCGGTCCCCGAAAAGGGCAAGGCCAACAAGGCTCTGATCCTTCTGGTCGCCCAATCGCTGCGCATCCCCAGATCCAGCATCAGCCTCGTCGCCGGCGACACCGCGCGCAAAAAAATCCTCCGGATCGACGGCGACCCGGAGGATTTGGCAAAAAAGCTCGAAACGCTTTTGGGCTGAATAATCAGTCTTTCGTCTTCTTGGCGCGCTCGACGGCTTCGAGGATAAGCTGGCCGGCTTCCTTGGAATCGCCCCAGCCGAAGATCTTCACCCACTTGCCAGGCTCCAGATCCTTGTAGTGCTCGAAAAAGTGCTCGATCTGCTTCAGCGTGATCTCGGGAAGATCGGTATAGTCCTTCACCTTCTCGTAGCGCAGCGTCAGCTTCGGCGACGGCACGGCGATGATCTTCTCGTCCTTGCCGGAATTGTCTTCCATCTTCAGGACGCCGATCGGGCGCACATTGATGACGCAGCCCGGAACCAGCGGACGGGTGCTGGCGATCAGCACGTCGATCGGGTCGCCGTCCTCAGACAGCGTGTGCGGCACGAAACCGTAATTGCCCGGATAGGTCATGGGCGTATAGAGGAAACGATCGACGACCAGCGTGCCGGCTTCCTTGTCCATTTCATACTTGATGGGGTGGCCGCCGACCGGAACCTCGACGATAACGTTGACGTCCTCAGGTGGATTATTACCGATGGAAATGGCGTCGATGCGCATAGGAACTCCCGCGAGGTTGAATTGCTCGCAGCCAGATAATCAGTTTCATGTGGCAACGCAACATTTGAGATCACCAATGCGTGATGGCACCGGCGCAAACAGGTCGAAACTTTCAACGAGGAATAGGCGATCGCCGGCCAGGCCGGTCAGTTCCAGATGAAGCCGATCTTCTTCAGCTGCTTGTGGTCGAAATTTTCCATGCCTTCGCAGAAATCGACACCGCCGTGATGGCGATAGAAGCGGCCGGCGGTCTCGTTTTCCTCGAGGCACCAGACGACCAGCCCGTTGCAGCCGAGCGACTTCAGCAGCCGGCGCGCCTCGCCGAACAGCATCCGGCCGAGACCGATGCCTTGATATTCCGGCCGAAGATAGAGCTCGTAGATTTCGCCTTCCTGCGGAAGCGCGCGGGCGCGGTTGAGGCCGAGCGTGGCGTAGCCGGCAACCGTTCCGGCGACATCGAGAACCAGGAGCGTCGCCGGTCCGCGCGTAGCCTTGCGCCACCAGTTTTCACCGCGCCGCTCGATCATCTGCGTCAAGGCGCGATGCGGAATGATGCCTGCATATGTGTGCTGCCAGGCAAGCCTGTGCGTTTCCGATATGGCTCGGGCATCGTGCGGTTCGGCCCGCCGAACATCGATCGACAACGTCTTCATAACGTTTACTCTGGTCCCGCCACGGGCAATTAACCATATGCGGCCAGCGCATCGTGATCGATTGCCCACAGACTTGATATGTGGACGACAGATAAAATTTAACGCTTTTTTAACGATTGTCACAAGTCGGAATCAGCGCAGCGCACAATAAAAAACCCCGGCACCAAGGCCGGGGTCTCAAAGCATATTTCGAAAGCTTTTAGAGAGCCGCTTTCGACTTCTCGAAACGCTTGCGATCGTTTGCGTCGAGATACATCTTGCGCAGACGAATATTCTTCGGCGTCACTTCCATCAGTTCGTCTTCCTGGATCCAGGAAAGAGCACGATCGAGCGTCATGCGGATCGGCGGCGTCAGCTTGACGGCTTCGTCCTTGCCCGCGGCGCGGATGTTGGTGAGCTGCTTGCCCTTCAGGACGTTCACTTCAAGGTCGTTGTCGCGGGTATGGATGCCGATGATCATGCCGGCATAGACCTTTTCGCCCGGCTCGATGATCATCGGGCCGCGATCTTCCAGGTTGAACATCGCATAGGCGACGGCTTCGCCGGCAGCATTGGCAAGCAGCACGCCGTTGACGCGGCCGCCGATCACACCCTTATAGGGCTGGTAGTCGTGGAACAGGCGGTTCATGATCGCCGTGCCGCGGGTATCCGTCAGCAACTCCGACTGGTAGCCGATCAGGCCACGGGTCGGTGCGTAGAAACGCAGGCGAAGACGGTTGCCGCCCGACGGACGCAGCTCGACCATTTCGGCCTTGCGCTCGGACATCTTCTGCACGACGACACCGGAATGTTCTTCGTCGACGTCGACGACGACTTCCTCGATCGGCTCCAGAAGCTGACCGCTTTCATCCTTGTGCATGACAACGCGCGGACGCGACACGGCAAGCTCGAAGCCTTCGCGACGCATGGTTTCGATGAGAACGGCGAGCTGAAGTTCGCCGCGGCCAGAGACGTAGAACGAATCCTTGCCTTCGGCTTCTTCGATCTTCAGGGCGACGTTGCCTTCCGCTTCCTTGAAGAGACGGTCGCGGATGACGCGCGAGGTCACCTTGTCGCCTTCTGTGCCCGCCAGCGGGCTGTCGTTGACGATGAAGGACATGGTAACCGTCGGCGGGTCGATCGGCTGGGCCTTCATGGCTTCCGAGACGGAAGGATCGCAGAAGGTGTCGGCAACGGTCCCCTTGGAGAGGCCGGCGATCGCGACGATGTCGCCCGCATGGGCTTCGTCGATCGCCGTGCGCTCGATGCCGCGGAAGGCGAGGATTTTGGAGATTCGGCCGGTTTCGATCAGCTTGCCGTCCTGGCCGAGAACCTTGACGGCCTGGTTCGGCTTGATCGAGCCCGATGCGATGCGGCCGGTGATGATGCGGCCGAGGAAGGGGTTGGCTTCGAGGATCGTGCCGATCATCCGGAACGGGCCCTCTTCGACGGTCGGCTCCGGAACATGCTTGAGCACCAGGTCGAGAAGCGGCGCAAGGCCCTCATCCTTCGGTCCCTCAGGATTGACGTTCATCCAGCCGTCGCGACCGGAACCGTAGAGGATCGGGAAATCCAGCTGCTCGTCGGTCGCGTCGAGATTGGCGAAAAGATCGAAGACTTCGTTGATGACTTCTTCGTGGCGGCCGTCCGGACGGTCGATCTTGTTGATCGCGACGATCGGGCGAAGGCCGACCTTCAGCGCCTTGCCGACGACAAACTTCGTCTGCGGCATCGGGCCTTCGGAGGCATCGACGAGAACGATCGCGCCATCCACCATCGAGAGAATACGCTCGACCTCACCGCCGAAGTCGGCGTGGCCGGGGGTATCGACGATGTTGATGCGGACACCCTTCCACTCGACCGAGGTCGCCTTGGCGAGAATGGTGATGCCGCGTTCTTTTTCGAGATCGTTCGAGTCCATCACGCGTTCGGCTACGCGCTGATTTTCGCGGAACGAGCCGGACTGCTTGAGAAGCTCATCCACCAGGGTCGTCTTGCCATGGTCAACGTGCGCGATGATCGCGATATTGCGAAGTGCCATATGTGAAATCTCTGAGGCTGCGGCGCACGCTCTTGAGGACGCGCCTATTGGTTTGGGGCGTCCATACAGTTTTTTTTGCGTTTGCGAAAGAGGGGAACGCGCAAAAGCTGCGGCATGGCTGCCGCCATGCCGCATCGAAGCGTGTCATCAAATTGTCTTAGGCGTCGCTGCCTGTCAATTCCTCGAAGGTCGAAAGTCCCTTTTTGACCAGCATCGCATCCGGGCTCGGCAGCTTGCCGCGGAAGGCCTTATAGGCATCCTCAGGATCGACCGAGCCGCCGACGGAATAGATGTTTTCCCTCAGTTTGCGCGCCATCTCGCCGTTGAAGGCGTCTCCCGTCTCCTCGAAGGCGGCAAAGGCGTCGGCATCGAGCACCTCCGACCACATGTAGGAGTAATAACCGGCCGAATAGCCGCCGGAAAAGATGTGCTGGAAGTGCGGCGTCGCATGGCGCATGACGATCGATTTCGGCATGCCGATCTCGGCCAGCACCTCCGCCTGCACCGCCATCGGGTCGGCGACCGTCTTCCGCGTGTGAAATGCCATATCGACAAGCGCCGACGAGGTGAACTCGACGGTGTTGAAGCCGGCATTGAATGTGCGCGCCGCCAGCACCTTGTCGAGCAGCGCCTGCGGCATCGGCGCGCCGGTTTCGACATGCACGGCATAGCGCTTCAGAATATCGGGCACCGTCAGCCAGTGCTCGTAGAGCTGCGACGGCAGCTCGACGAAATCGCGCGAAACGCCGGTGCCGGAGACGGAAGGGTAGGTGACGTTGGAAAGCATCCCGTGCAGCGCGTGGCCGAATTCGTGGAACAGCGTGCGGGCATCGTCGAGCGACAGCAGCGCCGGCTTGCCCTCGGCCGGTTTGGCGAAGTTGCAGATATTGTAGATGATCGGCAGCTCGCCATGGCGGCCGTTCTTCAGTTCGAGCTTGTGCTGCGATTGCAGCGAACTCATCCAGGCGCCGGATCGTTTCGAGCCGCGGGCGAAATAATCGCCGAGGAACAGCGCGACCAGCCGGTCTTCGCGGTCTCTGATTTCAAAGACCCGGACATCCGGGTGATAGGCGGCCACGCCCTTCTTCTCGACGGCGCGGATACCGAACAGCCGCCCGGCCACGTCGAAGCAGGCCTCGATGATCTTCTCCAGCTGCAGATAGGGCTTGAGCTCGGCCTCGGAGAAATCGAACTTCTGCGCCCGGATCTTTTCGGCGTAGTGGCGCCAGTCCCAGGGCATCACCTCGTGGTTACGCCCCTCCTCGGCGATCAGCGCTGATATATCGGCCTCCTCCTCGCCGGCGCGTTTCACCGCCCGCGCCCAGACGGCCTTGAGCAGGTCGTTCACCGCCTCCGCGGTCTTCGCCATCGTGTTGTCGAGCTTCAGCTCGGCGAAATTGCCGTAACCGAGCAGGCTCGCCACCTGATGGCGCAGCGCCAATGTCTGGCCGATGACGGCGCGATTGTCCGTCTCGCCGTCATTTTCGCCGCGCGCCACCCACGCCTTGAAAGCCTGCTCGCGCAGATCGCGGCGCTCCGAAAAGGTCAGGAACGGCTCGATGATCGAGCGCGATAGCGTCACCGCATATTTGCCCTCGTCGCCGCGTTCGCGCGCCGCCGCCGCCATTGCGTCGCGCAGAAATTCCGGCAGCCCGTCGAGCTCGGCTCCGTCGGAAAGCGTAAGCGCCCAGGCCTTCTCGTCGGCCAGCACGTTCTGGCCGAATTGCGTGGCGAGGCCGGCAAGCTTTTCATTGATCTCGGCGAGCTTCTCCTGCTCGGCCTTCCCGAGCTTGGCGCCCGATTTGACGAAGCCTTTCCAGTGGCGCTCCAGCACGCGTGTCTGTTCGAGCGTCAGGCCGAGGCTCTTGCGCCTCTCCCAAAGCGTGTCGATGCGGGCAAAAAGCGCGGCATTCATGCCGATCTTCGAATAATGGCGCGACATTTTCGGCGAGATTTCCCGCTCCAGCGCCTGGATCACATCATTGGTATGCGCGCCGGCCTTGTTCCAGAACAGCGCCGAAACGCGCGACAGCGCATCGCCGGCAATCTCCAGCGCCGTCACCGTATTGTCGAATGTCGGCGCCTCACTGTTTCCGGCGATCTCGTCGATCTCCCTTTCATGGGCGGCCAGCGCCGCTTCGAAGGCAGCGGCAAAATCGCCGTCATCGAGAGCATCGAAACGCGGCAGGCCGTGAAGACCGTCCCAGTTGACCAGCGCCGGATTGAAATCACGGGGAGAAGACATCGGAGAAATTCCTTTTTGGCATGCAGGTGGATCGTCAATATAGGAGAGCCGCCCTGGAATTGGTATGTTGCAGGCAAGCGCCTTTCGCCCCACCCGCCAAATCTGGTGGACAAAAATTGACGCGCGAGAATTAACCATTTGTTAACGATTGACGCGAATCACGCGCAAGCGCTAGTTTCCCCATATTCTTCCTGTAAGGGGACATGCGCCATGGAAATTTTTTCTGTGCGGTCTTCTCAGAGTTTGCTATTTAAAAACAATCCTAATAACGCAAAAACTTCGAAGACCTCTGATATTGAAATCGAGACCAGAGCTCCGGCCCCGGCCTCGTTCCAGATCGAAGACAATAGTGGCGAAGGACCGGATTTCACCGCGGTTAGCCCTGGTGAATTGCGCAATTACGCGCGCCAGAGTTTCGACAGCGGCCTGATCGATCAGAGCACCTACGCTGCGATCTCCGAGCCGCTGCCGATGCACGCGATCGATCCGCTCGGCAACGTCATCGATCTCTCCAGCGTCACCGACGGCACCAGCTTCAATTTTCTCGATTATTACAAAAATCAGCTGCAGATCGCCACGTCGATCGGCGATCCCGATGAGGTCCAGACGCTGAAATCGATCGTCAATTTCCTGGATAGCTAGCTACATCAAGCCTTGCGCCAGCCGATGAGACCGGGCGTTGCGTGCCAGAGTGCCTGAGCGGCAAACCCCATGAAGAGGACACCGGAGCAGCGCACGATCAGCCGCTCATGCGCGCGATAGAAGCGGCGAACCGCGCCGGCGCCGATGACGCCGATCAGGATGATGTCGGCCGTCACGAAACCGACGAAGGATACGCAGAGAAGCATCGGCAACGCCTCGAAATCAAGCGCCCCGGCCGAGCCCGCGACCAGTGCGGTGAAGGTGGCGAGCGCCACCGGATAGCCCTTCGGATTGGTGACGCCGAAGATCAGCCCGCGGCGAAACGGCCGCTCGACCACCATGAGAGCCTGTCCCGCCGCTTTCGGCTTGGCATTGACCGCACTCCAGCCGATCCAGGCGAGATAGAAACCGCAGGCGAGGCCGAGCAGATCGAAGACGAAGGTCCCGATCGTCTTCGCGCCGACGATCGCGATCAGCGCCAGCGACGACCAGATGAGATCCCCGACCAGATGCCCCATCATGAAGAAAGCGCCGGCCTTGCGGCCCTGCCCGGCACCGATGCCGAGCAGCTGCAGGAAGGCGGGTCCGGGAATGAGCACATAGAAGAGCGCCGCCAGAAAGGCGCCGAAGACCAGGGACTGCGTCATGGACATACTCCGGAGGATGATTTGGCAGACTAAGCGATGGCAGGCACCCGTCAAGGGCTGCGGGAAAACAGGTCTCATTCGCCCTTATATAGAATGGCCTCTAATGGTGCGTGCGATCGATCGCCGGTACGGTGAACTTCACGACCTCTCCGCCCAGCACTTCGTGTTCCGGCGTGGCGATTTCAATGAGCACCTTGTGTTCGCCAGTCGGCAGGCCGGTCAGGACGATAGCCCCGGTACCGCCGGCATCGGCCCAGCGCCAAGGCAGGTCGTCAATGCTGACATGAAGGTGACCGGCCCTCGGCGAGACGTCGCTGGCGCTGGCGCCGAAGATTGGCAGGATGCGGAAGTTTTCGGTTCGATAGGGAATGATCGCCACCGCTCTCTTCGCGAGCGGTCCCGGAAGCGGCTGATCCACGAAGAGTTTGGGTGCAGGCTCGTTCTGGATGGGAAGAAACTGCGTGGCTGCTTGATGCGGCGTTTGCGCATGGATGGGTGTGCCGGCGGCAAGCAGTGAAACTGCCGTTGCGAGGGCTCTTGCGATCGTGGTCATGACAAAATCCTTTGGTAGCCGCGCCGGAGATCATCGACAGATGTCGGGACGCCGGCGCGATGTTGGGTTGGAGGGCTCTTCGGAGCCCGATCAAGCGACGTTGAGTTCGACGGCAATGTTGCCGCGGGTGGCCTTGGAATAAGGGCAGAGCTGGTGAGCACGCTCGACCAGGGAGCTGGCGAGATCCGCCTCGATGCCCGGCAGCTTCGCATTCAGCCGCGCCTGCAGCACATAGCCGTCATCGCTCGAGACCAGGTCGATCTCGGCAGCGATGGCGGCGTCGGCGGGCACACGGAGCTGGCGCTCGGCAGCGGCTCTTCCGATCGCGCCGAGGAAACAGGCGGACCAGCCCGCAGCGAAGAGCTGCTCGGGATTGGTGCCCGGACCCGAGGAACCGGGCGGGGACAGTTTCACATCGAGACGCCCATCGGAACTGCGAGACGCGCCGTCCCGGCCGCCGATGGTGTTGGTGGTGCCAGTGTAGATCACTGTCGACATTCAGATATTCCTTGTTGGTCTGGTGGGCGCCGCCCTGGATCAAGGTTTGGGCTGCGATGACGGGAAGATGAGCTCCGCAAGTCCGGTCCGGTAGCGAGCAGAAACGAGAGCGAGCCTCTCGTTTTCGATCAGCCGCGCTTCAGGCAGCGAGAAGCGGGATTGCTGTGACGATGTCGAAAAGCAGCGTGGTGTGTCCTCATATCCGCGGCGCGCCAGGCGATCGGGGGAGACAAGGTCTAACGGTTCCCCGGCCGTTGGGAACTTGCAGAATTCAAGAGGCTGCCTCTCGGCTTCTCTCGCTACCGCCGGTGCCGGAATTGCGCGATCTTCAAAGCGCTAACCCGGGATCGCAACCGTTGAAGCGATCCCGCTTTCACATCCAGCCGGGAGACCGACATGAACACGGATTTCAAACGCAAGATCGTCTTCGCTCTATCGATGGGCATCGTAACGACAGGGCTGATCTCTTTTACACTGCTCACGCTCAATCTGGGCTTCTCGAAGGGCTTCGCCCTGACATGGCTCCGCTCGTGGAGCATTGCCTATCTCATCGTCATCCCCGCCATCCTGCTGATCGGCCCTCGTCTTCAGGCACAGATCGACCGCGTCGTTCGTTGACGCGGAAGACAATTGAGGAAATGCGAGCTTCATTCGGGTGAAGGCACATCGCCATAGTCGCTGCAAACCGCGCGAAGCCGGGGGAGCGCCCAATCGATGAAGGCCCGTACCTTGAGGGCGAGCAAGCCCTGACGCGAATAGACGATGTTGACCGGCTTGGGCCCGCCGTCATAGTTCTTCAAGATCTGCACCAGCGCGCCCGAGGATACTTCCTCCGGAACTTGATAGTCGAAGAGGCGGGCAATCCCGGCCCCGCCGAGCGCGGCGGCGACGCAATTGGCCGCCGTGTTCACCTCGATCCGGCTCCGCGGCAGGATTTCGACGGGCTTCCCGTCGACCTCGAAACTCCAAAAGAACGACCGCTTGTGGAACATGATCCCATCGTGATTGAAAAGCTCGTTGGGATGTTGCGGAACGCCATGCCGTTCCAGATAGGCCGGGCTTGCGCAGGTCAACAGACGGAACTCGCCGGCCTTGACGGCGTAGAGCGAGCTGTCTTCCAACTCACCCAGTCGGATGGCGACATCGACCTGCTCATTGACCAGATGAACAGAGCGGTCGAGTGAAAGAACGTTCAATATCACCTGCGGATGCTCGTTCATGAAGTCGAGTGCAATCGGCAGTACATACCGGTGACCAAACTCGATCGGCATCGTAATGGTCAGCAGTCCCCGCGGCGTCTGATACTCCCCTGACGCCCTGCGTTCGACCTCCTCCAGATCGGCGATAATCTTGCGCGCCGCGTCGACATAGTCGCGGCCGGCATCGGTGAGCTGCAGGTTGCGGCTTGTTCGGATGATGAGGTTTGTGCCGAGATATCGCTCCAGATCGGCAACCTTGCGGCTGACGCTCGGCAGCGGTGCGTTGAGCTTCCGACTGCCCGCCGACAAGCTTCCGGCATCAACCACCGCAAGCAGAACCCGCATTGCATCAAGCCGATCCATAGTGCCCCGATAGTTGGAAGCCTCTCTGTTCAGGATAGGAGAAATCGGTTCTGCTGGATAGGCGGTTCCGCCGTTCACCTCGGGCCTCGACGACGCAGATCGCCTGACGATCCGATGACGATCCCAGGCGCATCGAGAGGGTGGCTCTCATTTTCACTGGGTACCGGCCCAGGCCCGCAGCCGGTAAATTTTCACCCATTCGATCAAGTGTCTCGCCCGATTGCCTATCGAAGCTGCCGGGCGTCACGACGATCAAAGGTCCACTGACGCAACGTCAAAAGGGTGAACATTATGGACAGACTCTTCTATGTCGGCGTGTCGGCCGCACTCTTTGCGGCCTTTGCCTTCTCGCTCAACTTTATCGTGCCATTCACCATCGGCGACTATTCCACCTTTGATTTTGCTCTCATCCGTCATGTCGTCTCGGCTCTCGTCGGGTTTTACATTCTGTTTTCGCGGAAGGGTGCAATGCGCCATCTCACGCTTCGGAACTGTTTGCAGGCCATCTGGCTCGCCTTCGTCGGATATGTCGGCTACTTCCTGACGGTGACCGGAGCGGCCGTCTTTGCCGGCCCCGTCATCGCTCCGGCCTTTCTCGGTCTGGTGCCGATCGTATTGATGGTCATTGGCAATCAGCGTCAGGGATCATTGCCGTGGCGATCCCTTATGATGCCCTTGGCGCTGGTGCTGGTCGGCCTTATCCTCGTTAACGGCACGGCATTCACGGCTGAGGGATTGAACTCCGTCGAATCCCTGTGGGTTGGCGTGCCGCTGGCGCTGGCTGCCGTGGGGCTTTGGGTCTGGTTCGCTCTCGCCAATCAGGCTGCACTCGCTGCACGACCAGAAATGCCCTCCGGTGTGTGGTCGGCGCTGATGTTGGTCGGAGGCGGCGTCTTGATGCTGGGCTTCTATCCCTTCGGCGCCGCGATGGACCTGTTCCAGCTTCCGGCATTGGGATTTGGCTGGAGTGCCGCAGGCAGCTTATATATTTGGGGTGGATCTTTCGCGCTGCTGGCAACCGTCGGCGGCGTCTGGGCCTGGAACATTGCATCACGGAGCCTGCCCGTTGCCCTGGCCGCGCAATTGATCGTTTCGGAAACAGCCTTCGGTGTCATCGGAGGACTGGTCGTGCATGCTCGCTGGCCGACCCCGATCGAAGTCGCTGGGGTCGTCGTCCTGATCGCCGGCGTTGTTCTGTCAGTGCGGATTTTCTACGATCGCCAATTTGCATCGGGAAAAATGTCGCTTGCGCACGAGTGACCTCCCGGGCGCAGGGCCACGTTCAGCGCATCGCGCTCCGGCAAGACGAGGAAACCGATACGCTCAAATTCTTCGATCGAATACAGCGACCGGCGTCTTCAGCCGATAGAGCGTCGTCGGTCGCCGGGCCCGCTCGGTCTGTCGTTTTTCGCCCTCGACCACCTCCAGCAGATCCAGATCGTTGATCTTGCGGCGAAAGGCGCTCTGGTCCAGCCGCTCGCCCATCACCGTTTCATAGATTGCCTGCAGTTCCGACATCGTGAAGACCTCGGGAAGCAGCCTTGCCGGAATGGTCGAATAGGCGCCCTTGCCGCGCAGCCGCGCCAGCGCGGCGGTGACGATCTCATGATGGTCGAAGGGCAGTTCGCCTGTGGCCTCGACAGGGCGCAATTCCAGCAGGCCGGCGCCGCCCTCCAATGCTCCCTGCGGGACCAGCGCAAAATAGGCGATCGACACCGACCAGTCGCGGGGATCGCGCCGCGCCGAAGCGAAGGTCGCAAGCTGTTCGAAGAAGATACCCTCGAGCCCTGCCTTGGCTTTGAGGATGCGCCGCACTGCCGCCGCCGCATCGGCGTCCTCGTCCGTGTGCAGATAGCCGCCGATCAGCGCCGCAACGCCGGCAAACGGCTCGGCGGACCGTTCCAGCAAGGCCACGCATAGTCGTCCTTCGTGCAGCGTCAGCAAGACGATGTCGACCGTCACGATCGGCCGTGCGAATTCAGCCTCTGCCATTGGCATCTTCCTGGTGAGTGTTCTGGGCTCTCATAACGGCCCATCATAAAAATGACAATTTGCAAATAGCAACTTGCAAAGTGCAAGTTGCAAGTCTATATGATGGATAACGAAGGCAGCGGGCGGGACGCCCGGGCCTGATCGCCAAGGCAACAAGCAAAGGAGTGATGCTATGGGTATGGGACGTTTCAGCACAGCCGACTGGGCGGCCTACAATGCACGCCATGTGGATGGCCGCAGCCGGTCGGAAGTATTCGGCGCCACCGGCATCGATCCCCGGTTCGATCCGGCGCGCTTTGCCACCCGCGAGAGCCGCGACAGCGCCTACAATCCGCAGTCGACGCCGATTATCCTCGCCTCGGATGTGACCGGCTCGATGGGCATGATCGCCCACGAGCTGATGCGCGGCGGGCTCATCACCCTGACATCGGAAATCTATGACCGCCGGCCGGTATCCGATCCGCATATCATGGTGGCGGCGATCGGAGATGCGTATACCGATACCGCACCGCTGCAGGCCACCCAGTTCGAGGCCGACATCTCGCTTGCCAGCCAGATCCGCGCCTTGTGGCTGGAAGGCAATGGCGGCGGCAATGACGGCGAGAGCTACAGCGCCGCCCACCTTCTGGCAGCCCTCAAAACGTCGACCGATGCGTTCGAAAGGCGCGGCCGCAAAGGCTATCTCTTCACCATCGGCGACGAGCCGGTTCACAACGGCCTGACCGCCGGCCAGATCGCCCGGATCTTCGGCATCGAACCGCCGCGCGGTCTGAGCGCCCGGGAATGCCTTGCGATGGCGCAGAGATCCTATGAGGTCTTCCACATCGTCATCCGCGAGGGTTATGCAGCCGCGCGGCTCGACCGGGTGCTGGCGAGCTGGCAGCCGTTGCTGCCGGGCCGGACCTTCGTGCTCGATGATCACAGGCGCATCGCCGAACTGGTGGTGTCGATCATCGAGATCACCGAGGGCCGGGATGCCGGCGAGGTGGCCGCCAGCTGGCCGGGTGCGGCGGCTGCGGTCGTCGCCAAGGCGATCGGCGAACGCCCGAAGCGGCGCCTGCTGCCATTCTTCTGATCCGGCTTCCCCGGGAAAGGTGCGAGGCGCCTTTCCCGGGGAGTTAAAGACAACAAGCTGGAGCGGTTCTGAGCTTCCATAAGCAGCGGAACCGCTCCGCCCCTACCCTCCAGAACAAAATCCCGGGCGCCATCGCCCGGAGCCATTTGAGGAGCAGAGAAATGAGCACTCGAGCACAGGCCGTGATCGGCGCGCTTTATGGCGACGAAGGCAAGGGGCTGATGGTCGATCGCCTTGCCGCAGCCGCGCCGGGGGCCGTGGTGGTTCGCAGCAATGGCGGCGCTCAGGCCGGCCACACCGTGGTCGATCCCGCCGGATGCCGTCATGTCTTCCACCATATCGGCTCGGGCAGCTTTGCCGGGGCCGCCACGCATTTCAGCCGCTTTTTCGTCGCCCATCCGATGCTGCTGCTCGACGAACTGGCCGATCTCGGCCAGTTCGGTGTGAATCCCGAGATCAGCAGCGACCCGCGGGCGCCGGTCACCACGCCCTTCGACGTCATCATCAACCAGGCCTTGGAGCTGGCGCGTGGCGCTGCCCGTCACGGCAGCTGCGGCCTCGGCTTCGGCGAGACCATCGAGCGCAATCTGCGCCCGGAATTCGCCCTCTCGACCAAGGATCTGTTCCGCCCCGATCTGCACGCCCGCCTTGTTTCGATCCGCGACGCCTGGTTGCCTCTCCGGCTGGCCGCGCTCGGCATCACCGCCTTGCCCACGGAACTGGCTGCCGCCCTGGCCGACGACACCACCATCGCCCGCTTCGAGGCAGATTGCGCCGCCTATCTCGACCGCGTCACGCTCTGGCCCGACCGGCGGCTGTACGAACGCGGCACCGTCATCTTCGAAGCCGCACAGGGTCTGGAGCTTGATCAGGACCGCGGCGTGTTTCCCCACGTCACCCGTTCCAATACCGGGCTCGCGAACATGCTGGCGATCTCAGCCGAGGCCGGCATCACAGAGCTGGACGCGACATATGCGACACGCTGCTACACCACCCGGCACGGCGCAGGGCCCCTCAAGGGCGAAGTTGCCGCACTCCCCGGCGTCACTGTCGTCGACCCCACCAACGCGCCGAACGAATGGCAGGGGCGCCTGAGGCTCGCCCCGCTCGATCTCGGCCTGTTGCGTGAAGCCATCACCCGCGATCTGACGTTGGACCGCAACGATATCACGGTGAGAGCCGGACTGGCGGTGACCTGCCTCGATCAGGCCGAGGATGGTTTTGCGGTGACGGATTGCGAAGAGCTGATACGGCTTGACCCTGCCAAAGCGGCGTCCGAGATAGCCGATCTGGTCGGCCTACCGCTCTGGGCCGAAAGCTGGGGGCCGCGTCGCGGTGACGTCAGGCTGTGTGTGGACGCAGCCGCCGCGTGAATCACCGGCAATAAAAGAGCCCGCACGGCGATGCCGGCGGGCTCATATCCAGTTCGAAAGCGAAGCCGGGATTATTTCGCGAGATTGCGCTTGCCGAGCGTGCGCAGGCGCAGCGCGTTGAGCTTGATGAAGCCGGCCGCGTCCTTCTGGTCGTAAGCGCCCTGATCGTCCTCGAAGGTGACGAGCTTGTCGGAATAAAGCGACTTTTCGCTTTCGCGGCCGATGACCATGACATTGCCCTTGTAGAGCTTCAGCGTCACTTCACCCTCGACATGCTCCTGGCTCTTGTCGATCAGCGCCTGCAGCATCTCGCGCTCCGGCGAGAACCAGAAGCCGTAATAGATCAGCTCAGCGTAGCGCGGCATGATCTCGTCCTTGAGATGAGCGGCACCGCGGTCGAGCGTGATCGATTCGATCGCCCGGTGCGCCGAGAGCAGGATCGTACCGCCGGGCGTTTCGTAGACGCCGCGCGACTTCATGCCGACGAAGCGGTTCTCGACGAGGTCGAGACGGCCGATGCCGTTGTCGCGGCCATAGGTGTTGAGTGTGGCCAGCAGCGTCGCCGGCGACATCTCGACACCGTTGATCGAGACGGCATCACCCTTGCGGAAGCCGACCTTGATCACCGTTGCCTTGTCGGGCGCGGCCTCAGGCGAGATCGTGCGCATATGCACATATTCCGGCGCCTCCTGGGCGGGGTCTTCGAGAACCTTGCCCTCGGAGGAGGAATGCAGAAGGTTGGCGTCGACGGAGAACGGCGCCTCGCCCTTCTTGTCCTTGGCGACGGGGATCTGATGCTGCTCGGCGAAGGCGAGCAGGTCGGTGCGGCTCTTGAACGCCCAGTCGCGCCACGGCGCGATGATCTTGATGTCGGGGTTCAAGGCATAGGCTGAGAGTTCGAAACGAACCTGGTCGTTGCCCTTGCCGGTGGCGCCGTGGGCGATCGCATCGGCGCCGGTCTTGCGGGCGATATCGATCAGGTGCTTGGAGATCAACGGCCGGGCGATCGAGGTGCCGAGCAGATAGACGCCCTCGTAGACGGCATTGGCACGGAACATCGGGAAGACGAAATCGCGCACGAATTCCTCGCGCACATCCTCGATGTAGATCTCCTTGATGCCGAGCATCTCGGCCTTCTTGCGCGCCGGCTCCAGCTCTTCGCCCTGGCCGAGATCGGCGGTGAAGGTGACGACTTCGGCGCCGAGCTCGGTCTGCAGCCACTTCAGGATGATCGAGGTGTCGAGGCCGCCGGAATAGGCGAGAACGACTTTCTTCACGTCTTTGTATGATGCCATGATGATGAGGTCCGTTGCATAAAAGGCCGGCGAAAACCCGGTGTCGCGGCACTTTTAGCGAGATTGGCGCGTGACGCAAGGGCAAGTGCGGCGCCGCCGGCGCGATAGCGTTGACAGCGCGAAAGCGGAGCCCATATTCGCCAACGTCCTAGCAATGATCGAGGAGGGGCTCCCCGTGACCGATATTCAAGACATTTTCAAAAAATCCAATGTTGCCGTCATCACCGGCGGCGCGTCCGGCATCGGCCTGGCTGCGGCGAAATATTTCGCCGGCCGCGGCATGAGCGTCGCCATCGCCGATCTCGGCGGCGATCGGCTGGCCGAGGCCGCCGACGAACTCAAGGCCATTGCCGGCGAAGAAGATGTGATGGCGGTCGAGACCGACGTCGCCAACCGGGACTCTCTGGAGGCGCTCGAACGCGCCGTGCTCCAGCGTTTCGGCCGCGTCCATGTGCTGATGAACAATGCCGGCATCGGCCCGGAAACCTCGATCTTCAGCCCGCAGGCCAACTGGGACCATATCTTGGCCGTCAACCTGATGGGCGTCATCAACGGCACGCGCACCTTCGGCCCGAAGATGCTGTCGCACGGCGAGCCCGGCCTCATCATCAACACCGGCTCCAAGCAGGGCATCACCACGCCGCCCGGCAATCCGGCCTACAACATCTCCAAATCGGGCGTGAAGGTGTTTACCGAAGCGCTCGAGCATGAGCTTCGCAACATCGACGGCGGCAAGATCTCGGCCCATCTTCTGATCCCCGGCTTCGTCTTCACCGGGCTTACCAAGGGCGACCGCGCGGAAAAGCCGGCTGGCGCCTGGACACCGGAGCAGACGGTCGATTTCATGATCGAGAGCCTCGGGCGCGGCGATTTCTATATCCTCTGCCCCGACAACGACGTTGCCCGGCCGGTCGACGAACGCCGGATGGCCTGGGCGGCCGGCGACATCATCGAGAATCGTCCGCCGCTGTCGCGCTGGCACAAGGACTACGCCGACAAGTTCAAGGATTTCCTTGAACAGAAGTAATCGCTGGCATCAGAAGCTTTGATTGGTAATTTTCCGAAAGCCGGATAAGAGATCGTCAGGTCTTTCCGGCTTTCGGAGCGTGCCATGGATTTCCTGCCCAGCCTGCCGACGCTGCTCGGCTTTGCCGCCGCCACGCTGCTGCTCGCAGCGACCCCCGGCCCCGACATGACGCTGTCGATCAGCCGCGCGCTTGCCCAGGGCAAGAATGCCGCGCTCTTCGTCGTTGTCGGCACCAGCCTCGGCATCGTCGTTCACACCATGCTGGTCGCTTTCGGCATTTCGGCGCTGATCACCGCCTCGCCGACCGCCTTCCTGATCCTGAAGACCGGCGGCGCCGCTTATCTGCTCTGGCTCGCGGTGCAGGCGATCCGCTTCGGCTCGAAGCTGACCGTCGCCAAGGTCGAGGCGCAGAAGGGCACCGCTCTTGCGAACATCTCGTCGGGCTTCTGGGTCAATCTTCTGAACCCCAAGGTCATCATCTTCTTCATGACCTTCCTGCCGCAATTCGTCAGCGCCGGCGATCCCGCCGTCACGCAGAAGCTGCTTTTCCTCGGGCTTTGCTTCATCCTGATCGGCATGCCCGTCAATGCCGGCGTGATTCTTGCCGCCGACTGGCTGGCCTCCTGGCTGCAGAACAACAGGAAGGTGCTGCGCGGGATCGACTATACCTTCGCTGGCGTCTTCTCGATCTTCGCCGCGAAGATCCTGCTCACGCAGGCCAGATGATCAGCACGCTGTCGGTTTATCCGATCAGCAAAGCATCGTCGTCGAGCGTCTGGCCGCGCATCTTGCGGAACATGGCGATCAGGTCCTCGACCTGCAGGTTCTTTCTGTTGTCGCCGGCGACATCGAGAACGATCTCGCCGCCATGCAGCATGATCGTGCGGTGGCCATAGTCCAGCGCCTGGCGCATCGAGTGCGTCACCATCATCGTCGTCAGCTTGCGCTCGGCAACAATCTTCTGCGTGAGGTTCATCACGAACTCCGCCATCCCAGGATCGAGCGCCGCGGTATGTTCGTCGAGCAGCAGCACCTCGGACCCCGCAAGCGTTGCCATGACGAGCGAAACCGCCTGACGCTGCCCACCCGAGAGCAGATCCATGCGGTCCTTCAGCCGGTTTTCCAGCCCGAGATTGAGTTCGGCGATCCGCTCCTTGAAATAATCGCGCCTCTTGCCGCCGAGCGCCGGCGCAAGTCCGCGCCTCTCGCCGCGCCGCGCTGCCAGAGCAAGATTTTCCTCGATCGACAGCGAACCGCAGCTTCCCGTCAGCGGATCCTGGAAGACGCGGGCCACCAGACCGGCGCGTGATGCGGTCGACTTGCGCGTCACCTCGTTCTTGCCGATCAGCACCTGGCCCTCGCTCGGCAGGACGTCGCCGGCGAGCACGCCGAGCAAAGTCGATTTGCCGGCGCCGTTGGAGCCGATGACGGTGACGAAGGAGCCTTGCTCGATGGTCAGGTTGACGCCGTTCAGCGCCTGTTTCTGCAGCGGCGTGCCGCGCCCGAAAACGACCTTGATGTCCTTGACGCTGATCACGATGCGGCACCTCCGCGAAGACGGGGAAGGATGAGCGCCACGGTGACCAGTACCGCCGTCACGAAATTGAGGTCGGAGGCCTGCAAGCCGATGATGTCGCTCGACAGCGCCAGCTGGATCGCGATGCGATAGAGGATCGAGCCGAGCACGCAGCCGACAAGCGCGATCAGCAGGCCGCGGCGACCAAGCAATGTCTCGCCGATGATGACGGCCGCCAGACCGACGACGATCGTGCCGACGCCCGAGGTGACGTCGGCAAAGCCGTTGGTCTGGGCAAACAGTGCGCCGCCGAACGCCACCAGCGCATTCGAGATCGCCATGCCGAGATAGATCTGCCGGCTGGTATCGACGCCCTGGGCCCGCGCCATCCGCGCATTGGCGCCGGTCGCCCGCATCGCCAGCCCGGCGTCGCTTTCGAGGAAGCGCCAGACCAGGACGAGGGCGACGATCACGAGAACGCCGACGAAGAGCGGCCGTACATAGAAGTCGCGCAGGCCGTGGCCGAAGAACGGGCTGATCATCGTATCGGCATTGATGAGGGCGACATTGGGTTTGCCCATCACGCGCAGATTGACGGAAAACAGCGCGATCATCGTCAGGATCGAAGCGAGCAGGTTGAGGATCTTGAATCGCACGTTGAGCAGCGCCGTCACCATGCCCGCGCCGGCACCGGCGGCCATGGCGACCACCGCCGCAAGCCAGGCATTGACACCGGCAATGATCAGCACGGCGGTCACTGCCGCGCCGAGCGGAAAGGAGCCGTCGACCGTCAGATCGGGAAAGTCGAGAATGCGGAAGGCGAGATAGACGCCAAGGGCGACGAAGGAATAGACCAGTCCGAGTTCGACGGCCCCCCAGAATGCGATTTGGCTCAAGGCTTTCAGCCCCTTTTTCCGTTTCCGTTCCGCACGCCTGCGAAACATTCAGGCTTCCAATAGCATCAGCCGCCCTCGTATGAAACGAAAGCGGCTGTAAAACTTGACCGGCGGCGGCGGCCGCGTTGTTTATTCGATGACCTTGTTGGCGCGGGAAAGCACGCTCTCGGGCAGGGTGACGCCCATCTTGGCCGCGGCCGCCTTGTTGACGACCAGATCGCTGCCGGCAGCGGTCTTGACCGCGATATCGCCGGGGTTTTCGCCCTTCAGCACCCGCACGACGATGTCGCCCGTCTGCTTGCCGACATCATAATAGTTGAAGCCGAGAGCGGCGACCGAACCGCGCGAAACCGAATCCGTGTCGGCGGTGAAGAGCGGCAGCTTGCTCTCTTCGGCAACCGCGACGGCGCCTTCGAGCGCCGAGATGATCGTGTTGTCGGTCGGGATGTAGATCGCATCGGCACGCCCGACCAGGGCGCGGGCAGCACCCTGGACCTCGGCCGATTTGGTGGCGGCCGATTCCACAACCTTCAGCCCGGCCTTTTCGGCTTCGGCCTTCAAGACGGCGAGCAGCGAAACGGAATTCGCTTCGCCCGAGTTGTAGAGATAGCCGATGGTTTTCACGTCAGGCAGGATTTCCTTGATCAGCCCCAAGTGTTCGGCGACCGGCGACATGTCGGACAGGCCGGTGACGTTGCCGCCGGGCTTGTCCATGTTCTTGACGAGCTGGGCGCCGAGCGGATCGGAGACGGCGGTGAAGACGACCGGAATGTCGCGTGTCGATGAGACGACCGCCTGGGCCGAGGGCGTGGAGATCGGCACGATGACATCAGGCTCGTCGCCGGCGAACTGGCGGGCGATCTGAGCTGCCGTCGCCGGATTGCCTTGCGCCGACTCGAACACGAATTTCAGGTTCTCGCCCTCTTTGTAGCCGGCGGCCGTCAGCGCATCGAGAACGCCCTTGCGGGCCGCATCCAGCGCCGGATGCTCGACGATCGCCGTCACGGCGACCGTGACGTTGTCAGCCTTTGCGGGTAGGGAAAGGGCCAAACTGGCGGCAAGAGCGAGCAGAATCGGGCGCATTTGTATCCTCCTGAATGATTTTGGCGGCACTATTAGGAAAAGCGCATGCTTAAATCAATGCAGGAGAATTGTAGCGAGGATCAAACTTGCTGATCAGTCGTCGGCGCCGTGATTGGCGATCATCATCGCCTCGAAGGCCAGGCGCTCGGTCTTGCGCATGCGCTCGGATTCCGATTTCAGCTGGCCGCAGGCGGCAAGAATATCGCGGCCACGCGGCGTGCGGATCGGCGAGGCGTAACCGGCCGAATTGATGAAATCGGCGAACTTCTCGATCTGCTCCCAGTCGGAACACTGGTAATTGGTGCCCGGCCAGGGATTGAACGGAATGAGGTTGATCTTCGCCGGCACGCCCTTCAGGAGCTTGATCAGCCCCTTGGCGTCCTCAAGGCTGTCGTTGACATCCTTCAGCATCACATATTCGAAGGTGATGCGCCGCGCATTGGAAAGGCCGGGATAGGCCTTGCACGCCTCGATCAGTTCCTTCAGCGGGTACTTCTTGTTGATCGGCACCAGAATGTCGCGCAGGTCGTCGCGCACCGCATGCAGCGAGATCGCCAGCATCACACCGATCTCCTCGCCGGTGCGGAAGATCTCCGGCACGACGCCGGAGGTGGACAGCGTCACCCGGCGCCTGGAGAGCGACAGGCCGTCGCCATCCGTGGCGATCAGCAATGCCTGCTTGACGGCATCGAAATTATAGAGCGGCTCGCCCATGCCCATCATGACGATATTGCTGACCTTGCGGCCCTCGGCAGGCATGATCGTGCCCTGCGGCGCTTCCCGATCCGGGAAGTCGCCGAGCCGGTCGCGGGCAAGCAGCAGCTGCGAGAGGATCTCTTCCGCCGTCAGGTTGCGCACCAGGCGTTGCGTGCCGGTGTGACAGAAAGAACAGGTCAGCGTGCAGCCGACCTGGCTGGAGATGCAGAGCGTGCCGCGGCCCTCTTCCGGGATATAGACGGCTTCGATCTCGACCGGGCGGCCGGCGCCCCGCGGGGGAAAACGCAGCAGCCATTTGCGCGTGCCGTCGTTCGAGACCTGCTCTTCGACGATCTCTGGACGCGCGATGGTGAAATGCTGCTTCAGCATTTCGCGCATGTCCTTGGCGACATTCGTCATATGGTCGAAATCGGAGACGCCGCGCACATAGATCCAGTTCCAGAGCTGCGCGACGCGCATCTTGATCTGCTTCTCGGCCACGCCCCTTTCCCGGAGCGCCGCCCCCATCTCCTCGCGCGACAGCCCGATCAAAGACGGCTTTTCCAGGCTGGCGGACGTGCGCGCCTGCGGCTTGCTAACAACGATCGCATCCACAACGGACATAGGCATTCATCCCGAATTCAAACATGTCCTGCCCCTGCGAGCCCGCACGCTTCAGGGTGGACCGGAAGACTTGCGGGCGCATGACGGCAGATCGGCAAAAATTGAATGGCGGAACGGCGACTGATCGCGATCTATCCGCTGTTGGCGCGCCCTTTAGCATCATTTTGCCCGCGCGTCACTACACGGCATGTCGCGCAAAACTGTGCAGCGATTTTGCGACAACGACATTGGAAACCAAAGACCTGAAGCGTGGAAAGCCGATCTGAAAGATCGCGCCGCGCTATAGATGGAATCGAGAAGGGCCGGCGCAAGGCCTTGCTGGAAATATCTTCGTGAAGCATTCTGCGCGCTCACCGGTCCCGAAACTGTCGCTTGAATTGGGATTTTTGCGACGAGAAGCGAACCGCAATATGGAATCGATTATTGAGATCGGGACTATAAAAGATGTTGAGCCATGGGCGCGGCTTCGCCTGGCGCTATGGCCGCATCACTCGCTTGAAGATCATCGAGCTGAGTTGAGCCGGGCGTTTCTTTCAGAAAGTGGAGAAGCCATCGCCTTCATCGCTCGAAATGCTGCGAATGAAGCTGTCGGGTTTGCTGAGGCCACTTTGCGGCATGATTATGTGAATGGATGCAGCAGCTCGCCCGTTCTATTCCTCGAAGGGATTTATATCAGGCCCGCTGACAGGCGAAAGGGTATTGCACGATCGCTTTGCAATGCCGTTGCCGATTGGGGGAAGTCGCTTGGGTGTGTTGAGTTTGGCTCTGACGCGCGGCTTGAGAATTCAGCCAGCCATGCGCTCCACGCCGCTTTAGGATTTGAGGAGACACAGCGCGTCGTGTTCTTCCGAAAGCCACTATAGGCCTGCGTTGCCCTTCCACCAGGATGGCTTGTCGCGAAAGTCACTCGCAAAAGTTGGAGTTTCGCGACGGATATTTGCGCCAGAAAGTATTCCACATTCCAGTTAGGGGCGGGGCGCCAGGCCGGCGCCCCGTGAAACTCTGCGACCTGCAGGGCCGCTTACTTGCAGCTTTCGATCTGCTTCAGCGCAGCCGAAATGCCGGAGAGCGAATAGCTGTAGGAGGTGCCGGTACCCTTGCGCGAAACGGCATTCACCGTCATCGAATGACCGGTCTTCATGGCCGCGACGAGAGCGGGCTCCTGCGCCGCATTCTCGACCCAGCCGGCCTTGTCCTTGGTGAACATGACGAAGGTCTTGTTGTCGATGACGACGTTGATCTTCGAATTTTCCTTCACCGTGTAGCCCATCATCGCCTGCGGTTCGTAGGAGATGTTCTGGCCGGGACGCTGCGAGACGATGAAGAAGTTATCGCCATGGTCGACGCTTGCCGGCTGCTTTGCCGTCGGAACGGACAGCACGTAGCAGACGGTGCTGGCGCCCGACTTGTAGGAGTAGGCGCCCCATGCCTGGAACTGCTGGATGCGGTTTGGCGCGGCGGCCTGCTGCGCTGCCGCAACTCCGGCCATGACAAGGGTGAGTGCGAGAGCGGATACGATACTTTTTACAAACATGGATTCCTGCCGGTTCTTGCGATTCAAGGCCCGAAGCGATCATAGCGGGCGCCGCATAATCACGATCTGCTTTATTTTGACTTAATTCAGGTTACCAAATGGTCAACAATAGCTGCGATTTGTATCTGCCTGTGTCATTTCAGCTCGGGTATCAATTTTCGCCCCTTTGACGGTATCGGCCGCGACACCGTGCCCCGATGGCACTGGCCGTCCGTTCGGGTGAATTTAAGACACAAAGATTCAGGCAAGAGTTTGACCTTTCCCAAATCCGTTGTACCTCAGTAAGACTTGGAAATCCGGGACGAAATTATTGCCGCAGGGGGCTCGTGAGGGGACATGGATGCCGAGGAAAGACAGCGTTTCGCTGCCCTCGCGAAGGCCGTCGCCAGGGATCGCGACCAGCAGGCCTTTTCCATCCTGTTCGACTATTTCGCACCCCGGCTGAAGGCCTGGCTGATGCGCCAGAAGATGACCAATGCCGAGGCCGAGGAACTGGTTCAGGAGATCATGATCGTGCTCTGGCACAAGGCGGATCTCTACGATGCCACCCGATCTTCATTCTCTACCTGGCTTTTCCGCATTGCCCGCAATCGCCGCATCGACATGCAGCGCCGCATCAATACCCGCATCTTCGACGAGACCGATCCGGCCCTGCAGCCGCCGGCCGAGATCGGCGCCGAAGAAATCGTCGCCAATGACGATCGCGACGCCAGGATACGCGCCGCCGTCGGCCAATTGCCGGAAGAGCAGCGCGAGATGCTGCGCGCCGCCTTCTTCCTCGGTCAATCGCATTCGGAGATCGCCGAAGCGACCGGGCTGCCGCTCGGCACGGTGAAATCGCGCATCCGGCTTGCCTTCGGCAAGCTCCGCAAGGTGCTGGAGCGCGAGACGGCTTAAATCGTCTTCATCGTTTCCTCGGTCCGGTCGGCGAGAACGCGGTCGGCCGCCTCATAATGGCCCGGGCGGATATGGCCGCGCACCATGGCGAAGGCGGCCGAGAGCACGGCGATGTCATCGGAAAAGCCGATGACGGCGAAAACATCCGGGATCATGTCGACCGGCATGACGAAATAGGCAAGCGCTGCGAGCAGCACGCCGCGCACCTTCGTCGGCGTCTGCGGATCGAGCGCGCAGTAGAAGCCGGCAACGACATCGCGTGAGAACGGAATTTGCCGCACGGCGCGGCGGAAGGTCGGCCAGAATTTCTGCCGCACCGTCTTCTCCCGCCGGCTCTGGGTGTCCTCGTCGCCTGGCAACAGGATTTCCCCGAATTTGACCTCGTCCATCCCTTCCATCCTTTCGTCCCTGCGAACATATGGTGATGGCGCGGACTCTTTCAATCGGCCCCGCTTTTAGACGCCGCGTCGGGCCGCGGCCTTGTCCATCGCCTTGGCGAGCTTGAAATCCAGCTCCGTCAGGCCGCCGGCATCATGGGTATTCAGCGTCACATCCACCCTGGAATAGACGTTGAACCATTCGGGATGATGGTTGAGCTTTTCGGCCCTAATCGCTGCCTCGGTCATGAAGCCGAAAGCCTCGACAAAGTTTGCAAACTTGAACGTCTTCGATATCGAGGAAGCCGCATCGTTGAGTGCCCAGCCCGCAAGCCCGGCCATTTCAGCCTCGATCGTAGCCCGTTCCAGTCTTTCCATTTTCATGCCATGGTCCTCTCATCTGTCGACAGGCCTACCGATGAAACACATCAGCGTCCTCTTCGTTTGCATGGGCAATATATGCCGTTCTCCGCTTGCCGAGGGAATTTTTCGCCATCTCGTCGCCGAGGCAGGTTTGACCGGCCGTTTCACGATCGATTCCGCCGGCACCGGCGGTTGGCATGAAGGCGAGCCGCCCGATCGCCGGTCGATCGCCACAGCGAAAGGCCACGGTATCGACATATCCGGGCAACACGCCCGCCGAATCCGCTCCAGCGATTTCAGGGATTTCGATCTGATCCTGGTGATGGACCGCGACAATGTGGCGGCGCTCGAAACGATCGCGCCGCCTGAGGCGACCATCGGCCTCTTCGGCGATATCGCGCTTGGAACCGGAGAGGATATCCCCGATCCCTATTATGGCGGTCCCGCAGGTTTCGAGCTGGTCTATACCAGGCTCTTGACCGGCTGCAGCAGCCTGCTCGAAGCGCTGGGCGCCGAGCGCGCCTCGTGCAGCGGGAACACTTCCTCGGTGAGGTAGGGCCCGCCGCCGACCGATTCGCGCGACGACAGCAGCACGAAACGCGGCGCCGTGAAGGTTGATGTGTGGAAGTTGCCGCGTCCCGCCAGATATTGCACGACATCGTCGAGCCGCGAGGATTTGAGCCGCGCCAGCGTCACATGCGGCGTGAATTTGCGCGGATCCGGCGGCAGGCCGATGCGCTGGCAGATCCGCTCGATCTCGCCCTGCAGGGCATACATCTCCGGCGACTGCGAAACGCCGGCCCAGACCGAATGCGGTTTCTTCGAGCCGAAGGAACCGATGCCTTCGAGCCGGAATTGGAATTCCGGCCGATCGATCCGGTCGAGGCGTTCTACGATTTCATCGGCCGTCCGGCCGTCGACATCACCGATGAAGCGCAGGGTGATGTGGTAATTCTCCACATCGATCCATCGTGCTCCGGGGAGGCCACCGCGCAGCAATGAAAGGCTCATCGCCGCATTGCGCGGAATTTCGAGGGCGGTAAACAGTCTCGGCATAACGAGCACTCCCCGAATCTTTTGCAGGTGCTTACACGGAATCATGCAATCAATGACCGCGCAAGCCCCTATTTCTTCACAGAAGAAATCGTCCCGACGAAATTTGTGACATCGGTTTCCATCTTCTGAACCATGACATCGATGCCCTTCGCATTCGGATGCATCCCGTCGTCGAGTTTCAGCCCCGCATCGAGCGCCACGCCGTCGAGGAAGAAGCCGTAAAGCGGAACTCCATGTTTTTCCGAAAGCTTCCGGTAGATCGGATTGAAGCGTGCGGCATAGTCCGCGCCCATGTTCGGCGGCGCCATCATGCCGACGAGCAGCACGGCGATGCCGCGCTCTTTCAGCCGGGCAATCATCTGATCGAGGTTCTTCTCGCTTTCCTCAGGCGGAATGCCGCGCAGCGCATCGTTGGCGCCGAGCTCGAGGATAACGCCGTCGGTGCCGTCGGGTATCGACCAGTCGATCCGCGCAAGCCCCCCTGTCGTCGTGTCGCCGGAGACCCCGGCATTGGCAATAGTGACGTCGAGCCCCTTCGCCTTCAGGGCCACCTGCAGCTTTTCCGGAAAGCCGTCGCCGGGCGGCAATTGGTAGCCCGCCATCAGGCTGTCCCCAAAACCGACGAGATTGATCGTCCGGGCATTGGCTGCGGCGGCAAAGATCAGCGAAGCGGCAATGACGGTGAATTGAAGCGCGGCAACTTTAAATCTCATTCTGGCTTCCCTAGATTGGCGAAGTGCCGTTATGCGGCTGTTTCGTTATGGATTTATATAGGGCGATTTCTGTTGGCAAAAACCATCATCGAGTTGAAGGGCGCCGATCTGACCCTTGGCAGTGCGGCCGCTTCCGTGCACGTGCTGAAGGGTATCGATCTCGATATCGCGGCGGGTGAATCCGTGGGCATCGTCGGTCCCTCCGGATCCGGCAAGTCGACCCTGCTGATGGTGCTTGCCGGGCTGGAAAAGCTCGACAGCGGCGAAATCAACATCAACGACACGCCGCTCCACGCGCTGAGCGAGGATCAGGTCGCCGATTTCCGCGGCCGCAACATCGGCATCGTCTTCCAGTCCTTCCACCTGATCGCCAATATGACGGCGCTGGAAAACGTTGCCGTGCCGCTGGAACTCGCCAATGTCGGCAACGCCTTCGAAATCGCCCATCGCGAGCTGAAATCGGTCGGTCTCGGCGAACGGCTGAACCACTATCCCGGCCAGCTTTCCGGCGGCGAACAGCAGCGCGTGGCGATCGCAAGGGCGCTCGCCCCCTCGCCGGCCCTGCTGATCGCCGACGAGCCGACAGGCAATCTCGATACCGAGACCGGCCGACAGATCGCCGACCTCTTGTTTTCCAAGCAGGCCGAACGCGGCATGACTTTGCTTCTCGTCACCCATGACGTCTCACTTGCCAATCGCTGCTCGCGCCAGATCCGCGTCCGTTCCGGCCGGATCGAAGGCGACAGCGCCGCCCGTCGCAGCGAGGCGGCCATCGCATGAGCATCATCACGCCGCGCGTCTCGCTCGCTTTTCGCCTGGCGCTGCGCGAACTGCGCGGCGGCATTACCGGTTTTTACATCTTCCTCGCCTGCATCGCGCTCGGCACCGGCGCCATCGCCGCCGTCAATTCCGTCTCGCAATCGATCACCGATACCATCGCCTCGCAGGGGCAAGAGCTGCTGGCCGGCGACGTCCGTTTCGAACTCAACAACCGCGAGGCTACGCCTGAGGAAATGGGCTTCCTCGAAGGCCTGGGCACCGTTTCGGTGTCGACGGGCCTGCGCTCAATGGCCCGCAAGCCTGACGGTTCCGATCAGGCGCTGGTCGAGGTCAAGGCCGTCGACGACGCCTACCCGCTCTACGGCGCCTTCAAGGCCGAGCCGGACTATCCGCTGGCAGCCCTGCTTTCAGGCCAGGGCGGCACCTATGGCGCGGTGGCAGCGCCCCTCCTTCTCGATCGGCTCGGGCTTGCGGTCGGCGACGAATTGCTGCTCGGCAACGTCAAGCTCAGTATCACCGGCACCGTCAAAACCGAGCCGGATGCGCTGTCGGAAGGTTTCGGCTTTGCGCCGCGCCTGCTCGTCAGCCGCCGGGCCCTCGAAGCCTCCGGGCTAATCCAGACGGGAAGCCTGGTCGAACATGCCTATAAGATCCGGCTGGACGACAAGGGCGCGATGTCGGGCATCCAGGCGCGCGCCGCCAGGGAATTTCCCTCCGCCGGCTGGGCCGTCCGCACCAGCGACCGCGCCGCGCCCTCGCTCACCGAAAACATCACCCGCTTCTCGCAGTTCCTGACATTGGTCGGCCTCACCGCGCTGATCGTCGGCGGCGTCGGCGTCGCCAATGCCGTGCGCGCCTTCCTCGATGCCAAACGCACCACTATTGCCACCTTCAAATGCCTGGGTGCGCCGGCGCAGGTCGTCGTTCTGATCTATCTCTTCCAGATCGCCATCATTGCCCTGGGCGGCATTCTGATCGGTCTCGTCATCGGCGCCCTGTCGCCGATCTTCGCCGCGCAGTTCCTGGCGCAATTCCTGCCGGTCTCCACAACCCCGACCCTCTATCCTGGCGCCCTGCTGCTGGCGACGCTGTTCGGCATCCTGACGACGCTCGCCTTCGCCATCCTGCCGCTCGGTCATGCCCGCGAAGTCCCGGCGACCGCACTCTTCCGCGAGCAGGGCTTCGAGGCCCGCCACCTGCCCTCCTGGCCCTATATCCTGCTGGCCACGCTGTTCATGGCCGCCCTTGCAGGCCTTGCCATCCTGACGGCCTATGACCGTTTCATCGCCGTCGTCTTCGTCGGCGCGATCGTCTTCGCCTTCGTCGTGCTGCGCCTCGTCGCAGCAGCGATCGCCTGGCTTGCGCGCCGCAGCCCGCGCGTCAATTCGCCGGCGCTCAGGCTGGCGATCGGCAACATCCACCGCCCCGGCGCGCTGACGCCATCGGTCGTGCTCTCCCTCGGCCTCGGCCTGGCATTGCTGGTGACGCTGACCCTGATCGACGGGAACCTGCGCCAGCAGCTGACCGGTCGGATGAACGAGGGCGCGCCGAACTTCTTCTTCGTCGATATCCAGAGCGCCGAGGTCGATGCTTTCCGCGATCTCGTCCAGGCGCAGGCGCCGAAGGGCAAGCTCATGGAAGTGCCGATGCTGCGCGGCCGGATCGTCGCCTTCAACGGCGAGGATGTCAGCAAGATCACCGTGCCGGCCGCCGGCCGCTGGGTGCTGAACGGCGATCGCGGCATCACCTACGCCGACACCCTGCCGGAAAATGCCGCCCTGACCGAAGGTAGCTGGTGGGACAAGGATTACAGCGGCGAGCCGCTCGTCTCCTTCTCTTCGGAAGAGGCCCATGAACTCGGCCTGAAGATCGGCGACAAGGTCACCGTCAACGTGCTCGGCCGCAACATCACCGCCAAGATCGCCAATCTGCGCCGCGTCCAGTGGGAATCGCTGTCGATCAATTTCGTCATGGTCTTCTCGCCGAACACTTTCCGCGGCGCGCCGCATGCGTGGCTGGCGACCCTGACCGATCCCGCCTCGACGCCGGCCGAAGATGCGGCGATCCTGAAATCCGTCACCAACACCTATCCGACCATCACCAGCGTCCGCGTCAAGGACGCGATCGACATCGTCAACCAGCTGGTGGCGACGCTTGCGACCGCGATCCGTGCCGCGGCCTCCGTCGCCCTCATCGCCTCGATCCTCGTCCTTGCCGGGGCGCTTGCGGCCGGAAACCGGGCGCGCACCCACGACGCGGTGGTGCTGAAGACGCTGGGCGCCACCCGCGCCATGCTGATTCGCGCCTTCAGCTACGAATATCTGATCCTGGGGCTGGCGACCGCCATCTTCGCGCTGGCGGCCGGCGCCGCTGCCGCCTGGTTCATCGTCGCCCGCATCATGCGCCTGCCCTCGACCTTTCTGCCCGATGTGGCGGGGCTGACACTCGTCACCGCCCTCGTCCTGACGGTCGGCATCGGCCTGATCGGCACCTGGCGCATCCTCGGCCAGAAGGCGGCACCCGTCCTGCGCGAGCTTTGACCGGGCAGCGGCAGCCAAACCCTTCACCTTACGGCGATTTAACCGGCCGGGCCGTTGCAACCCTCTTGTTTGCGGTGGACGAAAGCCTCATATTGTCGGCAGGCATGCTGGAGCTCCGCAGCGGCGCCCGGGTCGAAAACCCGACACCGTATCTCCATCGGAGCTTTTAAGAGGAAACTATGGCTGACCTTCGTAACTATCAAAGCCGCGCTCAGACCGGCGAGATGATTGATCAAGGCCTGCGCGCTTATATGCTCAAGGTTTACAACCTGATGGCGCTGGGTCTGGCGATCACCGGTGTGGCCGCATATCTCGGATTCAACTTCGCTGTTCAGGACGGGCAACTCACCCAGTTCGGCGTGCTGCTGTTCCAGTCGCCCTTGCGCTGGGTCGTGATCCTCGCGCCGCTTGCGGCCGTCTTCTTCCTGAGCTTCCGCATCAATAGCATGAGCGTGGCCGCCGCGCAGACGACCTTCTGGGTCTATGCCGGCCTGGTCGGCCTGTCGCTCTCGTCGATCTTCCTGGTCTACACCGGCCAGAGCGTCGTGCAGACTTTCTTCGTCACCGCCGCCTCCTTCGGCGCGCTGTCGCTTTACGGCTACACGACGAAGCGTGATCTGTCGGCGATGGGCTCGTTCCTGATCATGGGTCTTTTCGGCCTGATCATCGCTTCGATCGTCAACGTCTTCCTGGCTTCGTCGGCCATGCAGTTCGCGATCTCGGTGATCGGCGTTCTGATCTTCGCGGGCCTCACCGCCTACGACACGCAGCGGATCAAGGAACTGTACCTGGAAGCCGATGACGTCGCCGTGGCCGGCCGCAAGGCGATCATGGGCGCGCTGACGCTCTATCTCGACTTCATCAACCTCTTCATGTTCCTGCTGCAGTTCATGGGCAACCGCAAATAAGCAGGCGGACAGAGATCGAAAAGGCGGCTTCGGCCGCCTTTTTTGTTGCGCTGATTTTGCCGGGATGGTTTTAGAGGAGCCCTGCCTTCCTGCTGGACCAGCCGCCAATGTCATTCCTTCTGCGCGATGCGTCGCAAGCCGATATTCCCGCCATCACCGGTATCTACCGGGAATCCGTGCTGAACGGCACGTCGAGCTACGAGATCACGCCGCCGTCCGAGGCCGAAATGGCGCAGCGTCTTGCGGCGATCGTCGCCCAGCAATATCCCTACATCGCCGCGGCCGGTGCGGACGGTAGTCTGCTCGGTTATGCCTATGCCTCGGCCTTTCGCGTCCGCCCGGCCTATCGCTGGATGGTCGAGGATTCGATCTATCTGGCGCCCGAAGCCCGCGGCCGCGGCATCGGCAAAGCGCTGATGGCCGAGCTGATCGACCGCTGCACCAATCTCGGTTTTCGTCAGATGATCGCCGTCATCGGCGGCGCCAGCCCCGCCTCGATCGCGCTGCATCTCAAAGCGGGCTTCGTGGAGGTCGGCCTGATGCGGGGCGCCGGGTACAAGCACGGCCGCTGGCTGGATACGATGCTCATGCAGCGCGTCCTCGGCGACGGCATGACGACCGATCCGGATCCCTCCGCCTATCCCGGCACGTTGTTTGCCGGCTGATTCTCTCTATTTATCGACCAGTTTCAGCGCCTTGTCGAACACCTTCAGCACCTGGTTCAGCTCGTGACCGCGCTTCAGGATGGTACCGTGGACGTTGATCACGGAATAGGCACCCTGCTTGGCGGCGAGCTTGGGATTTTTCTCGATGCGGAAGAGCGGCATTTCGCCGGAGCGCTTGAAGACGGAGAACACCGCTTTGTCCTTCAGGTGATCGATGGCGTAATCGCGCCATTCGCCGTCACCGACCATACGACCGTAGATCCACAGGATCGCGTCCAGTTCGCGCCGATGAAAGGTCACCGGAAGCGGGTCCTTGCTCTGCTTGTATTCCCTGAGATCGACGACGACTGAGGAACTATTGTCGACGGAACGGCTTTCGCCGTGTCGCAAATCCGGCTGATCTGTCATTCAGTCTCCAAGGCCTCTGCATGTGACAGGAGAGTGACAGTGTGCCCGAGCCGCCGCAAATTGCAAGAGCGCCGGCCGT